>CAMWRB010000017.1 GCA_947176545.1 uncultured Porphyromonadaceae bacterium | reverse complement strand
GTAGTAGGGGTTGGAACGGCGGGCGGCTATGGCTTTGAGTTCGGGGGAGAGGAGACGGGCGAGGGCTGTCCGCAGGGAGGTGACGTTGGTGGCCGGAGAGTGGATTACACTCGGGCCGTGTTGGCGTCCGCGCTGGCGCAGGCCTATGTCAAGGGTGGGTACGCCGAGTGAGGGGACTTCCACGATGCCGGAGCTGCTGTTGCCGATGACCCCTGCGGAGGCTTTTGCGGCCTCTATATAGCCTTTATGGCCGAGAGATGGTATACTCCTTACCCTATCGGAGAAACGGGCTGTAAACTGCTTTATGAGGGCTATTGTGGAGGTGGGGTCGACATCGGCATTGGGATATGTGATGACGAGCCGGTGTGTGTCGAGCAGCGGTGTGACGGCTTCGAGGAGATTGGATGTAGCGCCCCGGAGGGTATACGAGGGGTCTGACGGCGCTGTCTCTGCATGAAGTGTCATTATGAGGGTGGGCGCGGCCTTGACGAATGCTATTATCTCAGCAACTTCAGCCGGGTAATTACAGCTTCGGGAGTTATCGGGGTCGGTATCCGACAGGTCTATTCCGGAGAGGCCGAGAGCGCCGGAGGTGTGGATGGTGTCGGCGGGGATGCCCATAGCATGCAGACGCTCCGCGCATTCATCGGTCTCCGGAAAGTGTATGGAGGCCATCTGTGAGATGGCGTTGCGTATCCGGTCGTCAAAGGCTCCTTCGGATACGGTGCCACCGGCGATGTGTGCTATAGGTATTCCGGCTAACAGAGCGGCGGTAGCCACTCCGAGCATCTCGAATCGGTCACCGAGAATGACGACGTATTTCGGTCGGTGTGTATGGAAATATTCACCGAATCCTTTGAGTGCCATAGCGGTAGCTTCTGCCGGTGTGCCGTGTGCCGGTATCTCGACAGCCGGGGTGAAGCCGTCGGCAATAATCTCGCTGACGGTATATCCGAGTTCGGGTATAAGGTGAGCGTGCGTGACGGCGATTTCTATCTCCGCACCCATATCCTTCAGTTGCCGTGCGAGAGGGCGGAGAATCCCCCAGTCAGCCCTGGTGCCGGTGGCGATGGTTATCATAGATTGTAGATTTGTGGCTTATAGGCATCCAGATGAGCCTCAATCCATTGCGCGGTACGTGTGAGTCCCTCGCGCAGTGAGACTTCCGGTCGCCAGTCAGTCAGAGACTCGATTCGCGAATTGTCGCCGCAGAGTCTGAAGACTTCGGAGTTGGCCGGGCGCAAGCGCTGTTTGTCCTGCACGAATACCACCTCGCGACCCATGACTTCGGCTATGAGGTCGAGTGTCTCGCGCATGGAGACATCATGTCCTGTGGCGATATTGATTTCCAGACCGACAGTGTCGGGAGATTGGGCAATTGCCAGAAATCCGCGGCATGTGTCCTCGACATAGTTGAAGTCGCGTGTCGGCGTCAGGTCACCAACCTTTATTTCGCGGATGCCTGATGCAATCTGTGAGATGATTGACGGTATGATGGCGCGTGCCGACTGTCTCGGTCCGTAAGTGTTGAAGGGGCGTACAATCGTGACCGGGAGGTCGAAAGCGTTATGAAACGAGAGGGCAATTGCATCAGCCCCGATTTTTGATGCGGAGTATGGTGACTGCGGCTGTTTGGGGTGTTTCTCGTCGATGGGGACATAAAGCGCCGTGCCGTAAACTTCAGATGTAGATGTGACGAGGAGGCGTTCAATTCCCTCGTCGCGGGCTGCCTGACAAATGTTGAGCGTTCCCTTGACGTTGGTGTCTACGTATGAGTCGGGTGCCACATATGAGTAAGGTATTGCTATGAGAGCCGCGAGGTGGAAGATTGTGTCCATTCCCCTGGCGGCCACGCGACAGAAATTAGGGTCGCGCACGTCGCCGGTGATAATCTCCAGATTGGGATTGGCCGGTACATCTTCGAGCCATCCCCAGTTGTTGAATGAGTTATATTGGGCCAGGGCGCGCACATGGTAGCCCCGGGCGAGCAGTAACTGTGTGAGGTGAGAGCCGATAAATCCGTCGGCCCCGGTGATAAGTACGTTGTTCATCGCTTGTTATTATAGAAAATAGCCTCCTTCATGTATCGGGTCATGAGCGTGTCGGGAGCCCAGTCGTCACAAGGTTTGGGAGTGAGTCCCATCGACTCCTCGATGATGTAGTCGAGTATGGGTGCTCCGGCATATATCGAGCAAACGACACCGCCGCCGAGACGCGGATTTATCTCCATGAGCATATATCGTCCGGTGTCGAGGTCTTCGAGAAACTGCAATGTGACGGGTCCGCGGAAGGGGAACTTGTTGAGGATTTTGCGGCTCATTTCGATGAGCGTCCTGTTGTCGACCGTAGCGGTGCGTGTCACTTCTCCCCCCATAATCTCAATCCGCAGACGGGGCACAGTCACCAGTACTTCCCCCTCTTCGGAGACGTAGCAGTCTACGGTATACTCACGATTGTTCTCCACATATTCCTGCACGAGATAGTCGGAGAGGTTATCGAGGTGCATCAGGTCTTCGATATTGCGGAATATCTTGATGCCGCGTGATGCGGAGCCGTGCCGTGGCTTGGCGATGGCGGGCATCTCGGCGTTGATTGCCGTATAGGTATGCGGGATGGGAATGCCTGACTCCTGGAATGTGCGTGCGGCCTCAATCTTGTCGAACATCATCTCGGCAAATCCGGGACTCGGTGTCGGGACGAAGATGTTGCGGGCCTTGAGTGCGACACGTGCAGCGACCTCAATCGCTCCGTCCACAAACGGGATGATGATGTTGATGTCATGTTCGTGAGCGACGTTGATGATATCGTCGATGACGGCCGGGTCGCCCCATTTCTTGCCGACGATGACTTTGGCGACAATTGCAATGGGAACCTCCTTTAGGAGTTCGTAAGAGAATAATTTGACCTCGGCTCCGAGACGTGCGCCCGAGCGGATGAGCTGTTCGGCGACGGCCACACGTCGGGCGCCTCCGAGTAGAAGGATGTTAATTCTTTTCATTTATCAATTGCTTGACGGCATTAATAATGTCCGGTGTGTTGGAAAGACGCGGCACTTTGCGCTGTCCTCCGAGCTTGCCGTTGCCGAAGCCGGTGAGGAAGCGTTCGAAAGTACCCTTGGGTAGAGAGGTGATGTTGAGTCTGTCGAGAAATATGTCGCCGGTGCGTTTGGCGTCATAGTCGGAGTTGAGATTGCGGAGTTCGCGGTCGAGAATATCGGCGAACGCTTCGATGTCGGCCGGTGGCACGCTCCATTCTATGAGCCATCTGTGGCATCCCCGGTGGTCACCTTCGGGATATTCCGGTCCGGCGGTATAGTTGGTGATAGCGGCTCCGGTGGCCTGTTGAGCGGCAGCTATGGCCCGCTCTGCATTGTTCTCCATCAGTTCCTCTCCGAAGGCATTGATGAATGCCTTGGTGCGTCCGGCTATGCGTATTGTCACCGGGTCGGTGTCGATTATGGTGATTGTGTCGCCGGTCCTGTAACGGTAGAGTCCGTTGGGAGCGGTGATGATAAGTTCGTAAGTATGTCCCGGCTGCACCTGTTCAATCATCAGCGGCCTGTCGCCACCGAGTGGCAGAAACTCATAGTAGACGGTGGCATCGGTCAGCAGGGTCAGCGGTCCTTTGTGTTGGGACTGTGAGGCGAAAAATCCCTCGCTGGCATTATATGACTCCCAGTAACGCATTCGTCCGGGGATAAGCTTCTCATATTCGTGGCGGTAAGGTTCGAAATTGATACCTCCGTGGAAGAACACCTCAAGTTCGGGCCACACCTCGCGCACATTCTCCTTGCCGGCCATCTGCGTCATCCGTTTGAGCACGGTCAGAAACCACGATGGTACTCCCGATATGTTGGTGACATTCTCGTTCATCCCTTTGCGTGCCAGCAAATCGAGTTTCTGTTCCCAATCGGCAAGCAGGGCTGTCTGCTTGTCGGGGATGCGGAAAATGTTGGCAAGCGGTGAAATCTTATCTATCAGCGTAGCCGACAGGTCTCCGACATGAGCTTTCGGATTTTGAGGATGCAGTTCTGTAGCGAAAGAGCCGCCGAGTATCATCCCTTTGCCGGCGAACATGCGCGAATCCGGATAAGCGCGGAGATAGAGCGCCACAGAGTCGGCCGCGCCGGCGTAATGGTTGAGGTAGAGCGACTCTGTAGTGATGGGGATATACTTCGAGCGTCCCCCGGACGTGCCGCTGGATTGTGCGAAGTCGGTGCATGAGCCGGGCCAGAGGACATCCTTCTCACCATCGACCATCCGCATTATAAACGGGCGGAAATGTTCGTAGTCGTGGATTTCGAGGCGTTCGGCGAATGCTTTCCGCGGGTCTTCGAGGTGGAGTATCTCATCGAGACGGTATTGCTTTCCGTATTCAGTCTCTGCAGCCCGGTAGAGTATCCACCGCAGTTGCCGTATCTGCGACTCGACAGGTGTAAGCATGGCCCGTATGCACCGGCGGGCACGTCGCTGCATGATATTGATGGCCAGAGGAGTATAGTTGATGTGCATATACCTGTGTTAGAGCGGGAGTGATTAATATTCGGAGAAAAACTTTGGTTTGAAGACTATGCCTACCCTGAGCCGCGAATGCAGCTGGTTATAATCTATCAGATTTTCGGCATACCCGTAGTAGTATTGGGCGAAGAGATTGAGATTGGTCTTCTTGCTTACGCGCCAGGAGAAGTCAAGTATGGCGTTCCACTTGAAGTTCCATCCGCTGCGCTTGACGAATGTGGCGCCTCCCTGAAATTTACGGTTGTGAGACATCAGGTTGAATCCCCATTGGAATATTCCGGCATATTTGAGGAGGTCGCGGTTGTTGCCGCTGTCGACAATCGGTATCCAGTATTTGGCATGTACGAGCAGATTGCGCGTGACGAGTACCGAGCCGGAGAGCGAAATGCGGTTCCACGAGCGCGACCAGATGGAATCGCGGCCGTTGCTCTCATGCTCGATGATGAGCGACATTTTACCGATATACTTCCCCTTGACATAGAACGGCTTGGTGAGTCCGAGTCCCGGGTTGAAATTCATGTCGCGCATCGGGAGCGAGTTCTCGAAGACGTTCCAGAACGTCTTCTGAGTGTAGAAGAGATAGAGGTACGTGCCCCAGGGGAGGACAGCGTTTGTGAGCCGGATGGCAAGCGAAATCTGAAATTTGACGTCGGAGTTCTGTGCCGTCGGTTTATATCCTATTGATGTGCCGACGGTGAAGTAATTATCCTTGTAGAGGCCGAAGTATGGACCGAGGTCGTATTCCTGCTTTACCGAATCAGCAAGCTGAGTCATCTGTTGAGGTGAAGCGGTATCTGTCGAGAGGAGCTGCGCGCGTCCGTAACCGGGAGCGAGGAGTGCCACCGTCACCATTACAGCTGTCAGAATATGTCTCAATTTAGCGCTCATAGCCTTCGCAAATAGTGTGTGAGGTCGTGTGGGGAATTATTGATGTACCTCCACCTTACGTGTCGGAGGTAGAATGTCGTTGCGTCGGTCGACGGCTTCGACAACGCTCCGGGCCAGTCCGTGATAGTATTGTTCCTGCTCCTCGAGCGCAAGTGGAGAGCCGTTGTCGGCATGTTCGCGGATGTCCGCTATCAGCGGGATTTGAGCGAGCAGCGGCACGTTGAGTTCTTCAGCGAGTCGGGCGGCGCCGCCGTCACCGAAGATGTAGTAACGTTCTTCGGGATGCGGTGCCGGAGTGAACCATGCCATATTCTCGACGATGCCGAGCACCGGCACATTGACCTTGTCGCCCTGAAACATGGCGATACCCTTGCGGGCGTCGGCCAGCGCGACTTCCTGAGGTGTGGAGACGATTACCACACCGGTGACGGGGAGGGTCTGCACGAGGGTGAGGTGGATGTCGGACGTGCCCGGGGGCATGTCAATCAGGAAATAGTCGAGTTCGCCCCACCAGGCGTCTGTAATCAGTTGTTTGAGTGCATTGGAAGCCATGCCGCCACGCCACAGGACAGCCGAGTCGCGGTCTACGACAAACCCGATGGACAACATCTTGACTCCATACTTCTCGACGGGTTCAATCCAGTCGCGGTCATCCTCGCGGACCATGTATAGGCGTTCATCCTCAACGCCGAACATTTTAGGCACGGATGGACCGAAGATGTCAGCGTCAAGCAGTCCGACACGATACCCCGCGCGGGCCAGTGCGACAGCGAGATTGGCGGCCACTGTAGATTTGCCCACACCGCCTTTGCCCGATGAGATACCGATGATATTCTTCACCCCTGGGAGGGGGTTGATTTTGGGTTTGGGCGCCTGTCTGTATTTGACAGCTATTTTATCGCGCATCACGAGACCCGGTACGGCGCGCTCGATTGCACTCTCGGCGGCGCGTACCACAGAGCGTACAAACGGGTCCGTAGGTTTGTCAAAAATGAGCGACAGAGTGACGTTGTCACCGTCTATGCGGATGTCATCCTCTATCATATTGTTTTCGGTCAGCGACTTGCCGTTGCCCGGATATTTGACCGTGCTCAGCGCGTCGGTGATAAGTGCCGGATATATAGTCATGATTTAAGTCCGTTTTTGTTGATTAGCGGGTTGGCGACTTCGTTGCCGCGCGGATACGCACGGTAGTCATCCTTGTCGATGTCATCCTCGCGGGGATTGACGAGCGGTGCGGGCGGGGTAGATAAGTCCGCGTCAGCGGGAAAAGCGAAGCGCAGATACTTGATGGTCTTGCCACGGCTGAGCCACTGGCATTCGTATGCGGTCTGAATACGACGCGCATCCTCGGTGCCAGCGGGCATGTCGGCATATAAATCGGGAGTATCCGTGAGCTTCACCAGACCGTTCACGTCGATGATACGGCGGGTGAACTCAAAGAGGAACGGGGAGTCGGTCTTGAGATTGATTATACCTCCCGGGCGGAGCAACCGTCGGTATGTGTCGAGAAACCGTGCCGAAGTGAGCCGCTTGTTTACCTTCTTCATCTGCGGGTCGGGAAATGTTATCCATATCTCATCAATCTCACCCTCGTCGAAGAAATGTCCCAGAAGTTCGCATTCGGTTCTCAGGAAAGCGACATTGTCTATATTTTCGTCGAGTGCGAGGCGTGCTCCTGTGTACATACGTGCTCCCTTGATGTCGATACCGATGAATGAGCGCTCCGGTTCATTCTGAGCCAGTCTGACGGTATATTCACCCTTGCCGCAGCCCAGTTCGAGCACGATGGGGCGTCGCTCTCCGAAGTGTGAGTCGCTCCATCTCCCTTTATAGGGAAATGCTCCCGCCTCAATTGTCGGGCGGGGGCATTGTATGACGTTGGGCATAGTCGCCATTTCGGCGAATTTCTGCAGTTTGTTCATTCTTTCGCTCTGAAGTGTGTCAGCGACGTGAGTCTCTGCGGTTTAGAGTGTTTTCTTGACTTCGACTTCCTCAAAGGCCTCGATGATGTCACCCTCTCGGATGTCATTGTATCCCTGTACGCTCAGACCGCAGTCATAGCCGGAGACGACCTCCTTGACATCATCCTTGAAGCGTTTGAGCGAGCCCAAATCGCCGGTATATATGACGATGCCGTCGCGTACTACACGCACCTTGGAGCGGGCCTTGATGCGGCCGTCGCGTACGATGGCGCCGGCGATAGTGCCCACCTTCGAGATATGGTAAGTCTGGAGCACCTCGGCGTTGCCGGTGATTTCCTCCTTGATTTCAGGCGACAGAAGACCCTCCATAGCATCCTTGACCTCTTCGATGGCCTTGTATATGACGGAGTAGAGTCGGATTTCCACGCCCTCCTTGTCAGCCTCGCGGCGTGCCGCGGCGCTCGGACGTACCTGGAAGCCGATGATGATGGCATCGGAGGCGGCAGCCAGAGTGACGTCGGACTCGGAGATGGCACCGACGCCCTTATGCAGCACATTGACCTGTATCTCGGGTGTGGAGAGCTTGATGAGAGAGTCCGAGAGAGCCTCGACCGAACCGTCCACGTCGCCTTTGACGACGAGGTTGAGCTCGTGGAAGTCGTTGAGCGCACGGCGGCGTCCGATTTCTTCGAGTCCCGGGCGCTTCTTGGTGCGCAGAGCCAGCTCGCGCTGCAGTTGTTCGCGCTTGTTGGCAATCTCACGTGCCTCCTGTTCGGAGCCCATGACATTGAACGTATCGCCCGCCTGCGGAGCGCCGTTAAGACCGAGGATGAGCACCGGTACGGCGGGTCCGGCCTCCGTGATGCGCTGGTTGCGCTCGTTGAACATCGCCTTGACTTTGCCGAAGTGTGTGCCGGCCAGCACGACATCGCCGACGCGGAGTGTGCCGTTCTGAACCAATACCGTAGCCACATATCCGCGACCCTTGTCGAGTGACGACTCTATGACAGAGCCGATAGCCTTGCGGTTGGGATTGGCCTTGAGTTCGAGCATTTCTGCCTCCAGAAGCACCTTCTCCATCAGGTCTTCGACACCGATACCCTTTTTGGCTGAGATGTCCTGACTCTGATACTTGCCGCCCCACTCCTCGACGAGGTAGTTCATATTGGCAAGCTCCTGCTTGATTTGGTCGGGATTGGCTGCGGGTTTATCGATTTTGTTGATGGCGAACACCATCGGTACACCGGCGGCCGTGGCGTGGTTGATAGCCTCGACGGTCTGCGGCATGACGTTGTCATCAGCGGCGACGATGATGATAGCCAGGTCGGTGACTTTGGCACCGCGGGCACGCATGGCGGTGAAAGCCTCGTGACCCGGAGTGTCGAGGAATGTTATGTGACGTCCGTCGGGGAGTTTGACGTTGTATGCACCGATGTGCTGTGTGATACCTCCGGCCTCACCGGCTATGACGTTGGCATTGCGGATATAGTCGAGCAGAGATGTCTTACCGTGGTCCACGTGACCCATGACGGTGACAATCGGCGGACGCGGCACGAGGTCTTCCTCCGTATCCTCTTCGGTAGCGATAGCTTCGGAAACTTCAGCCGAAACATATTCGGTGGTAAATCCGAACTCTTCTGCCACGAGGTTGATGGTCTCGGCGTCGAGACGCTGATTGATAGAGACCATAAGTCCGAGGTTCATACATGTGCCTATGACCTGATTGATAGGTACATTCATCATGTTGGCCAGGTCGTTGGCGGTCACGAACTCCGTGATTTTGATTATTGAGTTTTCAGCAGCCTCGCGTTCCTGATTGGCCAGTTCGCGGTTGTGCATCTCCTCACGCTTCTCCTTACGCCACTTGACAGATTTCTTGGTGGTCTTGTTGGTGAGACGTGCGAGTGTCTCCTTGACCTGCTTCTGCACATCCTCCTGACTGACGGGAGCGGACTGCTGACGTTCGTTGCGGTTGCGTCCGCGGTTTTTGCCGCTCTTGCCCGAACCGGCGTTGCCACCCTGCTGACCACCTCCGTTGCGGTTGCGTCCGTTGTTGCCTCCGCCCTGTGCCGACTGGTTGGCCTGAATCTGTTTGGCGGCCTTCTCGACATCAATCTTCTCCTTGCCGATACGTGTGCGTTTGCGACGGTCGCCGCCGGCTGCATTCGCACTCTGTATGCGTTCGCGACGGCGTTCCTCTTTCGTTTTCTTCTTGGGACGTGTGGTCTGATTGAGTGCGTCGAGGTCAATCTTGCCGACGACCCTGAGCTGAGGACCTCCGGCCGGAGCTTCCGCCTTGATATCGACGTTATCCTTCACCACCGTATCAGCCTTGTCAGCTGTTTTCTCGACCGGCTTTTCTTCACTCTTTTCACTCTTTTCGGCCTGTCTGCTCTTCTGCAGCGCAGCTTCGCGCGCGGCCTTTTCAGCGGCTGCTTTTGCTTCGGCCTCAGCCTTAGCCTTGGCCTCGGCCTTGGCGCGTGCCCGTGCGGCAGCGGCCTCCGCCTCCTGACGGGCCTTTTCGGCAGCCCGTTTTGCTTCCTCTTCGGGTGTGATTATCTTGCCCGAGTCGTCAATTCGTCCCAGGATTTTCGGTCCTTTGAGAGTTATCTGCTCGGCCGCCTTGTCATGGCGTTCCGGCTTGTCGTTTTTGGCATTCTGTTTCTTCTCACGCTCCAGGTCTACCTTAGCCTTGATGCCGGCATCGGTCGAGAACTCTTGAGTGAGCAGGTCGACAGCCTTGTCGTCGATACGCGCATTGGGGTTATTCTCTTCGACCTCAATGTTATGCTTGCGCAGGAAATCGACGGCAGTAGCGACCCCCACGTTAAGTTTTCTTGCTATTTTACTTATTCTTTCAGGCATTTTATACTGTTTAGGGGGTCAATAATCAATCTTCAAACTCAGCTTTGAGCACGCTCATCACGTGTTCGAGTGTCTCGGTCTCGAGGTCAGCCTGTTCGAGCACCTTGGGGTCAGCGTTGAGGACAGCCTTGGCTGTGCCGAGGCCGAGGTCTTTGAGAGCCTCGATGACCCATTCGTCTATTTCATCGCGGAATTCGTCGAGGTAAATGTCCTCCTCGCCATCCTCGATGTCACGGTAAACGTCGATGGTGTACCCGGTCAGGTCACCGGCGAGGCGGATGTTCATACCACCCTTGCCGATAGCGAGAGCAACCTCCTCGGGGTGGAGGAATACTTCAGCTTTCTTATCCTCCTCATTGAGACGGATAGAGGATACCTTGGCCGGAGAGAGGGCGCGCTGGATGAAGAGAGAGGGGTTGGCCGTATAGTTGATGACGTCAATATTCTCGTTGCGCAGTTCGCGTACGATACCGTGTATGCGCGAACCCTTGATGCCGACACATGTGCCGACCGGGTCAATACGGTCGTCGTAGGATTCGACGGCTATCTTGGCGCGTTCACCCGGCACGCGGGCCACACATTTGATGGTCACCAGTCCGTCATGCACCTCGGGCACCTCCTGCTCGAAGAGACGGCGCACGAAGCGTTCGTCGGTGCGTGAGACGATGATTTTGGGATTGTTGTTCTGGTTGTCGACGCGCTTGACGACAGCTCTGACCATATCACCCTTGTGGAAGAAGTCACCCGGGATTTGTTCCTCCTTGGGCATGATGAGTTCATTCTGGTCCTCATCGAGAAGCAGCATCTCGCGTTTCCAAATCTGGTGGACCTCACCGGTGATAATCTCTCCCTCGATTTCCTTAAACTTATTGTATAGCGCGGTCTTCTGGAGGTCGAGTATTTTCGTGGAGAGTGTCTGGCGCAGAGTCAGGATTGCACGGCGTCCGAAGTCCTGGAAGTAGATTTGTTTGGTGATTTCCTCGCCCACCTCGGCCTCGGGGTCTATCTCACGTGCATCAGTGAGGCCCATCTCCGTATTGGGATTGGTCACCTTGCCATCCTCTACGATATTGAAGTTCTGATAGATTTCACAGTCACCCTTGTCGGGGTTCATGATGACGTCAAAGTTTTCGTCAGAGCCGAACATTTTGGCCAGTGCGTTGCGGAACGATTCCTCAAGCACTGAAATCATAGTTGTCTTGTCGATGTTCTTGAGCTCCTTGAACTCTTGGAAACGGTCGACCATATTGACTGTTTCTACTGCTTTTTTTGCCATTGTGTATGTAGTATTTATTATTTATTATCAATTGGAAAACGTTCGCCGTAACAGCCGGAAAACGTTCGCGGTAACAGCACTCCGGGTGTCAGAATACCAGGTGATATTCAGCCTTTTTGATATTGCTCAGCGGGATTGTCTCGGTGACGGTCTCGATGACCGGACGTTTGGCACCCTCATGTTTCACCTTTTGCGAGTAGCTGACAGTGACGGTGTCATCGTCATTGACGGCGTCGAGAGTAGCCGTCATCTTTCTGCCGTCGGTAGTCAGCATGTCTATCTCATTGCCGACATTCTTGAGCCACTGTCCCTTGACCTTGAAGGGGGCTGTAAGGCCGGCACTCCCAATTTCGAGTGAATAATCCTCGACATCTCTGGGGAATGTCTCTTCAAATTTACGTGACAGTTCCGTGATATAGTCGATGTCGATGGAAGTTGATGAGTCAATCTCGATAGTGATATCGTTAGCGGGAGTGACTTTTATATCGACGGTGAAGCAGTCTGTATCTGCGAGTGCGTTGTCGAGAAACGCCTGAATGTCTGACTTAGCGAGCATAATGTGGTCTGATTAAATAAATCGGAGGGAACGTTGAACGTCCCCTCCGGAAGGTTGCTACAAAGGTAGTTAAAATATGTTGAATATAGTGTTAATGTTTATTAAAAATTGTTAAAGAGAGAGACCGGAGGCTTATACGACTTATACGACTTATACGACTTATACGACTTATAAGATTTATAAGATATATAAGATATATAAGATATATAAGGGCTGCCGTTGGCGGGCGGGGTAACAGATATTCGGGCTGTGTCGTCTTTTGGACGGACACAGCCCGAGGTCTTATTAAGGTTGGTCTATTAGATTTGATTCTATTAGATTTTGGTCTGTTGGAGTTGGTCTAATAGATGTGGTGGTTAGAGGATTACTTTTTGAGAAGTGAACGTCCTTTTTCGATGGCCTGCTCGTTGAGCGGGATGAGTTTGTGGTGACGTTCGGGGAGTGACTTCTTAAGACCCTTGATTACGTTCTCCATGGGGAGTTTGTAAGGCATAGCTTCGAGGAGGGCACCCATTACGACCATGTTGTAAGCCTTTGAGTTGCCGATTTCGAGAGTAGCGTCCATAGCGTCGATAGGATAGATAGTGATATCCTCGCGTTCGGGATGCTTGTGAATGCCGTTGGTGTCGTAGATGAGTATTCCACCGGGTTTTACCTTGGGTGCGAACTTGTCGAGACTCTGCTGGTTGAGAGCGATGACGATGTCATACTTGTCGAGGACGGGAGATGAGATTTTTTCGTCTGAGAGTATGACGGTGACGTTGGCGGTACCGCCGCGTTGTTCGGGTCCGTAAGAGGGCATCCAGGTGACCTCTTTGTCGTCCATAAGGCCTGAGTAAGCGAGTATTTTACCCATAGAGAGTACACCCTGGCCACCGAAACCTGCTATGATGATTTCTTCTTTCATTGTTTGATAAGATTCGGTCGTGATTATTCGTTTTTGAGGTCACCGAGAGGATATTTGGCGAACATGTTTTCAGCCATCCACTCGTTGGATTTAGCGGGAGACATCTTCCAGCCGGAGTTGCAGGTAGCTACGACCTCTACAACAGAAGTACCCTTCTTGGCGATAGCGTTTTCGAAGGCTTTCTTGAGAGCGGCTTTAGTCTTGCGGACATTGGCGGGAGTGTGTACAGACTGTCTGGTGACGTAGCAAGTACCGTCGAGGATAGCCATGAGGTTGGTGATTTCGAGGGGGTGTCCGTTGAGGTCCACGCGACGGCCGTAAGGTGTTGTGGCTGTCTTCTGACCCACGAGAGTGGTGGGAGCCATCTGTCCGCCGGTCATACCGTAGATAGCGTTATTGACGAATACCATCACGATATTTTCGCCACGGTTGGCGGCGTGGATAGACTCGGCTGTACCGATAGCAGACATGTCACCGTCGCCCTGATATGTGAAGACCACATTTTCGGGCCACAGGCGTGACACAGCTGTGGCGACAGCGGGAGCACGACCGTGAGCGGCCTCGACCCAGTCTACGTCGATATAATTGTATGCGAACACGGCGCAGCCTACAGGCGATACGCCGACTGTCTTGTCAGTGAGTCCCATTTCTGCGATGACCTCGGCGAGGAGTTTGTGGATGACGCCGTGGCTGCAGCCGGGACAATAGTGCATGTGCACCTCATCGAGAAGCTCAGGCTTGCAATACACCTTGTTCTCGGGACGGATAATATCTTGAATGTCCATTGATTGCTGTTGGTTTAAGAGATTAAGATGTATGTGTTTTATTTGATGATTTTCTGTTCGAGCGCTTCGAGCACCTCATCGGGGCTGGGGATGATACCGCCCAGGCGGCCGAAGTGTTCAACGGGGATAGCGTCGTGAACAGCGAGGCGAACATCCTCAATCATCTGACCGGCGTTGAGCTCGACACAGAGGATACCCTTCTTGCCCTGAGCGGCGCGGTTGATAGCCTCAGTCGGGAAGGGCCAGAGTGTGATGGGGCGAACGATGCCGACCTTGATACCCTTTTCCTCAGCCATCTCTTTAGCCTTGGCGCAGATACGAGCGATAGAGCCGAATGCTACGATG
>CAMWRB010000016.1 GCA_947176545.1 uncultured Porphyromonadaceae bacterium | reverse complement strand
TTATTAATAAGTATTTGTTTAACAATATAATTATATTTATAAATAAACATGGTAGATTACAAATCTCTTGGCCTTGTGAACACCCGTGAGATGTTTGCAAAGGCTGTACACGGTGGCTACGCCATCCCGGCTTTCAACTTCAACAACATGGAGCAGCTCCAGGCTATCATCAAGGCTGCGGCTGACACCAAGTCTCCGGTTATTCTTCAGGTTTCCAAGGGCGCGCGCAACTATGCCAACCCCATCCTGCTCCGCTATATGGCTCAGGGTGCTGTCGAATATGCCAAATCTCTCGGTTGGGAGCATCCCCAGATTGTACTGCACCTCGACCACGGTGACTCTTTCGAGCTCTGTAAGGATTGTATCGACAACGGTTTCTCATCTGTGATGATTGACGGCTCACACCTCCCCTACGAGGAGAATGTCGCTCTCACCAAGAAGGTCGTTGATTACGCTCACAAATATGATGTCACTGTAGAAGGTGAGCTCGGCGTACTCGCCGGAGTAGAGGATGAGGTTTCATCCGACCACCACACTTACACTGACCCCGAGGAGGTTGTAGACTTCGTTACACGCACAGGCTGTGACTCACTCGCCATCTCAATCGGCACTTCTCACGGCGCTTACAAGTTCACTCCCCAACAGTGTACACGCGACCCGAAGACCGGCCGTCTCGTGCCGCCGCCGCTCGCATTTGACGTTCTCGAAGCTGTCGAGGCAAAACTCCCGAACTTCCCCATCGTGCTCCACGGTTCAAGCTCAGTACCTCAGGAATATGTCGATATCATCAACGAAAACGGCGGCAAGCTGCCCGACGCTATCGGTATCCCCGAGGAGGAACTCCGCAAGGCTGCCAAGATGGATGTATGCAAAATCAACATCGACTCCGACTCACGTCTCGCCATGACCGCTGCAGTGCGCAAGGTCTTCAACGAGAAACCCGCCGAGTTCGACCCCCGCAAATACCTCGGTCCGGCTCGCGACGAGATGGAGAAGCTCTATAAGCACAAGATTCTCAACGTTCTCGGTTCTGAGGGCAAGGCTGAGTAAAACAATACTCCGCCGACTGCACACTCGATAACATTGCGGCGCGGATTGCCGCATTATCGAAATAAATAATTATATTTGCAGATGAGTGTCTGATTTTTCAAACACACTCATCTGCAAATCTTTTTTTAAGGCCGGTCTCACTGCAGCGACCGCCACCGCGATTATCCTAACACGACACTACCATGACTCAACACAACTCCTCACAGCTCAATGACATATCACCCGTCGACCTCGCGCTCGAAGGTACAGACACACATTCTCTGACTCAGCTTTCGGCCGACAGACGCATTCTTGAACTTCTCTCCCGCTCATTTCCGAATGCCTCCGCCGCCGCCACGGAAATCATCAATCTCGAGGCCATACTCAATCTCCCGAAGGGGACGGAACACTTCGTTGCCGACATTCATGGTGAATACGAAGCTTTCTCCCACATTCTCAAGAACGCATCCGGCAACATCCGTCGCAAGGTCAGTGAGCTCTTCCACACCTCTATGCGCGAGGAGGAGATGAGGCAGTTCTGCTCTCTCATTTACTACCCCGGGCGCAAGCTCGAATTAATCAAAGCCACCGAACCGGATATCAACGGATTCTATAATATCACACTCCACCGCCTGGTCAAAGTCCTGCAGGAGGTCTCTTCAAAATATACCCGCTCCAAGGTGCGCAAGGCACTCCCGAAAGAGTTTGCATACATCATCGAGGAATTGCTCCACGAGGCGCCCTCCGGCGAGAATAAACAGCTGTACTACAACCGTATTGTCGAGACCATAATCCTCACCGGTCAGGCCGACGCATTTATAAAGGCAATCTGCCGGGTCATCCAGGGATTGAGCATCGACCAGCTGCACATACTCGGCGACATATACGACCGTGGCAACGGCGCCCACCTCATCATGGACACGCTGTCAGGTTACTCCGATTACGACATACAGTGGGGCAACCATGATGCCCTCTGGATGGGAGCCGCAGCCGGCAATGAATGCTGCATAGCCAACGTGCTCAGGATATGTCTGAGATACGGTAATATGGAGACCCTCGAAGATGGTTACGGCATCAACCTTGTTCCGCTGGCTACATTCGCCATGGAGCGATATGCCGACGATGACTGCTCGGTATTCGAACCGAAACTCGCACCGGGTGACAATGCCATGACCATCAAGAGCCGTCGATTAATCGCCAAGATGCACAAGGCCATTGCCATAATACAGTTCAAGCTCGAAGGAGAACTGCTGAGACAATATCCGCAATGGAACATGCAGGGACGACGACTGCTCCACCTTATCGATTACAACAACGGGACAATTAAACTGAATGGTAAGGAGTATCCTCTGCTCGACACCCGGTTCCCCACCATTGACCCCGCAGACCCATATACACTGACAGTTGAGGAGAGAGAACTTATGACCAAACTGACCCACTCATTCCTGGTCAGCGAGAAGCTTCAGTCACATATGGACATCTTCCTCAATCACGGCGGAATGTACACGACATGCAATTCCAACCTGCTGTTCCATGCCTCCGTCCCCCTCAACGAAGACGGCACTCTCAAGATGATTGACATTTTGGGTGAACGACTCTCCGGACGCAAACTCCTGCAACGCACCGAACTGCTGATGCGTGCCGCCTTCAATCACGATACGCCCGAGCGCCTACGACAGACCGCCCGCGACTATTACCTCTTCCTCTGGTGCGGACCCGACTCACCCCTGTTCGACAAGAGCGCCATGACCACATTCGAGCGCTACTTCATTGCCGACAAGACTACTCACCATGAGGAGAAAGGCCATTACTATACCCTCCGCGATGACGAGAACGTGTGCAACCGCATCCTCGATGACTTCGGTGTCACCGGCCAACACCGCCACATCATCAACGGCCATGTCCCCGTCAAGGCCGGGAAGGGTGAAAATCCGATTAAGGCTGACGGAATGCTGATGGTCATCGATGGCGGCTTCTCAAAGGCTTATCACAATACTACCGGCATCGCCGGATATACACTCGTATTCCATTCACGCGGCTTCCAGCTCGTGCAGCACGTCCCCTTCACATCGGCGGAAGAGGCTGTCAGAAACGGTACCGATATTCTCGGCACGACACAAATCGTCGAACTCAACCATTCGCGCCTACGTGTGCGCGACACCGACAAGGGAGCAATCCTGCAGAGTCAGATTGAGGAACTGAAAGAGTTGCTCTACGCCTACCGGCACGGCCTAATCAAAGAGAAGAAATAAATCTTATAAATCTTATAAATCTTATAAATCTTATAAATCTTATAAATCTTATAAATCTTATAAATCTTATAAAATTTATCAGACTCACACCAACTCTTTATACAGCCGCACATAAGCCTCAGCGACAGCCGCTATATCATATCGGCCCGCACGCTGACGGCTCACGGCTATACGCCCGGCATCCTCCCGACAGCCGCCGGTCAGCAATTCATTCAGCACACCGGCCAGCGCCTGCTCGTCTCCCTCAGGCACCAACCGCCCGACACCATCCAGCATCTCCCGCATTCCGGCTACATCCGTGGCTACAATCGGGAGACCCGAAGCCATCATCTCTATCACGCTCATGCTCATCCCCTCCCAATGGGTGGAGAGCACACCGATTTCGGCAGCCGCAAGCAACCGCGGCACATCAGAGCGATTACCCGTAAAGACCACTCTGTCGCTGACACCGAGCTCCGATGCAAGCCTCTCGACCTCACCTCGTGTCTCACCGTCGCCGACAAGCACCACAAAGGCCTCTTTATCTTCAATATGGGGAACGGCGCGAACAAGTGTCGACTGGTCTTTGGCGGCACTGAAACGCGACACCATCACTATGGCTCGTCCCGAACGTCCGAAGATAACGGGCCACTGACTCGGATGGGGACGCTCTATTGCAAATTGCGAGACATCGATACCGTTAGGTATCAACGACACATTCTCTCCCCCTTCACCCAACCAGCTCCTAAGACTCTCCACTCCCGCATTGCTTATCGAGGTTACCCCTGCGTACATTCCGTATATCATCCGCTCCGGCAGACGCAAAGCCTTGTGCCTACGGCGACGGTTGGTCACATTATGCTCCGTATATACGGCCGGCGTACCGGCAATCCATGAAGCGAGAGCCACATGATACAGGGCGGGGAAAAGATGAGCATGCACTACGTCTGCCTCCCGCACCTCGCTGACCATCCGGAATACCGGCGACAGGGTGCGCGTCTGTTTCAGGTCGAGATTGACGAAACGCACGCCCGGGGTTTGACGCAATGACTCCTCTATCGCCGAACCGCAGCTCTGATAGACCATCACGGTCACATCGACTGTATCCCGGGCGCTTATCGCCGGAAGAAGCTGGGCCAATAACGACTGCGCACCACCCGTATCCAATCTCTCAATGATATGCGTCACTTTCATAAACAGACGTTTTTAATTCTTTTAAAGCTTTCCCGTACAACCGCTCATGCACTCTTATGACATCCCGTATGTCATACAGCCGTTCGGCACGCCGTCGCGACTCCAACCCCATCTTCATACATTTATTCCTATCTTGTATCAGCTCCATTATCCGTTCCGCCATGGCCGACGGAGTGCGTACCGGCACCAGATAACCGTTACGACCGTCCTCGACGGTATCACGACATCCTACCGAATCTGTCGTTATGATAGCGCGACCGACGGCACACGCCTCCAGCAGCACGCGCGGCACACCCTCCCGATAATAACTCGGATATACCGCCATCACGGCCGCTCCCAGCTGCTCAGGAACGTCGTCGCAATGACCCAACCATTCGATATATCTCCCGTCTGCCAACGAACTGACCTCCTCACGCGACAGGGATTGCGGATTATCGCTCACTCCACCGCAAATCACGAACCTCACCCTCCCCTCCAGTTGAGGACGAAGCAATTCGGCTGCCCTGCAGAAATCCTCCACCCCCTTTGACCTTACCAGTCTGCCGGCATACACAATCCGCAGCTCATCTCCCTGAGGGTAGGGCGCCTGTCGTACGGTCGCCAAATCTATACCTGACCCACGTGTCCTCCCTATCTCCCCCATCGGCACACGGTATGTGGCGAATATCCGTTCGTCATCGGCATTCTGGAATATTGTACCTGCAATACGTCCCGCACCGGCTCCGAGTACGCGCAATAATCGCAACACCATCTTCGGAAAGAATGTCATGCGCTCGAAGGTGATACCGAGTCCGCTTACGGCGTTGATAATACCTTTTTTACCCGTAAGGCGCGAGGCGAGCATTCCGAGGAGTATCATCTTCATCCCTACCAGATGTACCACTGCCTCCGGGGACTTCCTGAACTCCGACATCAATACCCGCAGACTCTTCACATCCCCGGTCATGCCGACACGCGACGGAGACATCGGCAGCGCGACAAACCTGAACCCGCGCTTCTCAATCACTTCCCTCTTTCCGGTATCGACAGAGATTATCGTGACCTCCATACCCGACGTCCGGGCACTCTCGGCCAGAGGCAGCCGGTGACTCAGAAAGAAGCCATCCGTATTCACCGCCATTATCAATTTTCCTGCACTCCTTTTCATCTCACAATCATGGCCTCACGGATATAATATTCGACCGCGTCTTCATCCTCCCCGGCCGACGGATGCTTTTCTTTCATTACACCTATCCAATACTCCTCCTCATCACTCAGTCTTTCACCGGTATCCGGCGAGGAGCCAAGCAGGAAGACTACATGATAGTTGTCATAATGGAATTTTCCGGCACAGGTCAGCTCACGGCATATGTCACGCTCCGGATTTAATACAGACGTGTAGGGCCAGTAATATTCATAATCGCGGTGGAGACTGCCGTCGGCCCAGACCTGACGACCGCTATATCGGTAAATACTGACGAAGACCAACGGCAGGAAACTCAGTACCCACATATATACGGTCATCATTGACCGGCGGAAAGCAACGCATCTCACCACCTCCAGCAGACATATCAGCCCGAGGAAAAAATAGACGCGCAACATCAGGTTCAATCCTATGCCGACACACACCACCAATACAGCCGTCTGTACCGCGACATTGACCCGACGCAACAACAACTCAGCCAATACGGGATAGATTATGGTTACTATGACCACACCGGCCACTCCGCGCCAGTTGAGGTTGATGGTCTGCAGGTAGTCGCTGTATGAATCGGCAAAGAGTGATAGGTAGGGATAGTCAGCGACGATACCCGGTAAAACATCCACTATAAAGTATCTGACGGCAAAACCGGTTACTGTCGCGACAGCCACGGCAATCGCCATACTTACCCGCCCCGATACCATACGGACATACCACGGCGCCTCACAAATTGCGAATAGCAGAGTCACAATCGCAAACCG
This sequence comes from uncultured Porphyromonadaceae bacterium, assembly GCA_947176545.1. Lineage (GTDB taxonomy): Bacteria > Bacteroidota > Bacteroidia > Bacteroidales > Muribaculaceae > Lepagella. Next base: position 7,734 of record CAMWRB010000016.1, on the reverse strand, counting down.
GTGACACAGCGACGCGCATATACACAGAGCTATGAACACCCGATACCGACCGCGGCGGAGATTGTACCACGCGAAGAGGAAGAAGCCTATGGCCATCCCCTGACGCGACGACTCGAAGTTCAAGGGTATGTACAACAGCAGCAGATACAAAAGCGCGTACAGAAAGAGACGCCCCCCAATCTCACGGCGGTTGAGATAGCCGAAGAGAAACACCGATACACCCGTCCATAGGGAGATGACCGTCTGCACGGGCCACATCGACTGTGAAAACATCCGGACAATTCGGACTATCACAAGGTACACGGGTGAAAAGCGCGAGTTGAGCTGCATCAGTTTCGATTCCGAAGAAAATGCATCCTCCCGGAGCATGACCTCGTCAAAGACCGTATCCATCCCCAGACGAAACCGCAGACCGGCGACCAGTGCCGTCATCAGGCACAGCACACCGTACAGTATGAGTCCTGACCGGCGCTCGCTGCGTCCGTCATAGATTGCCATTCCTGCCAATGACACCGATATCAGTGCAACATATACCATCGATAAGTGTCAGATTTAGAGTCTCACTCTCTTCTCGATTCGGGAGGATGTTTCATTCCCTTACCTCGACTGCAAAGATAATCATACACCGGTAATATATCACTACGGCGATAAAATAAAATCCAACATCCGAACAGCGTGAACTCCACGGTCAGCTCTATAATAAGACGTATCCATGCATTCAGACCGAACTTCGACACCATCATACCGGCAAAGGCCGACACACCGGCCGCTATAAATGTGGGTCCGACCCGCTTTAACTGACGCCACAGACCGAGACCGAAGAGACGCCCGCTGTACCATGTGTTGCACACTATCGAGAACAGACTCGCACCCACAAAACTCCAGCACATCGCCGGCAATCCGTATGATACCGACACCGCAAGAAGGCAAAGTCCCCCGATTTTTTTGATAATCTCAACTCTCAGATACAGGTCACCGCGACCGAATATCTGGAGCAGCTGGATGTTGAGACTCTGCACATGATGCCACATGAAGCCGAGGCACAGTATCGGCAGCAATACCGATACATACATCCATTTCTGACCCAACAGCAACTCCACGACATCACGGGACATGACTGTTATCCCCCACATTATCGGAAAAATAAAGATAGACGACACGCTCAGCATCAGCATATAATTGCGCTGCAGGCGGCTCATGTCATCGCGCACGCCGCACAATGAGGGATATGATACCCTATGCACTATAAACGAAACATTGGCCGACAGGAAACCGCCGATTTGCTGCGCACGGGTGAAATAACCCAAATCCGCGGCCCGGTACACCTTGCCTATCACGAGCAGATAGATGTTGCGGTAGAGTATGTCAAGTATGTCGGCGACGCCGAGACGTGAACAGAAACCGAACAGCGCGCGAAATGACCCGACCGAAAAGCCGCCGCGTGGCCTCCATCCCCTCAATACCCATAACATCAGGCATAACAGCGACTGCGCTCCCAACTGATAATATACTATCGACCATACACCCAGACCGGTATAGGCCATGTATATGCCGGCGACACCGCTGACTGATTGCGCCACCAGCGAGGCGCGTGTCTGCGTCTTGAAGTCCATGTCGCTCGTCAGCAACGCTTTCTGAACGACCATCAGGGAGGATACGGGGATGAGCAGACCCGTCACGCGCGCCAGCCCGCACAATGACGGTTCCGAATAATATGCGGCTATATGAGGTGCAAGAATCCAAAGCAGAAGATACAACACTCCGCCGAAAGCTATATTGAAACAGAAGACCGTGGTGATATCCGACTCTGTACGGTCACGCAGGCGGATTAATGCCTGCGATGTACCGGAGTCACACAGTGTGCTCCCTAACTGTATGAAGATGGTGAGCATACCGACAAGACCGTAATCCGACGGAGTCAGAAGACGGGCCATTATCAGGATGACGACAAATCCTATGGCCTGCGATGAGAAACGCTCTACAAAGCTCCATACCACTCCGCGCAGAGTCCGGTGACCGAGTGACTGTGACATGACACCTCTCCGGGAGTCTAAGAAATGCCGCCGGTTGTCTGACGGCTCAGAAAGTCGGCGTAAGCCAGGCGTATACCCTCCTCAAGCTCCGTGCGGTAACGCCAGCCCAATCCCGCAGCCTTTGACACATCCAGCAGCTTGCGCGGGGTGCCGTTCGGCTTGGTCGTATCCCATTCTATCCTCCCCTCATATCCCGTGACACGCGCCACAATCTCGGTCAGTTCCCTTATCGTCAATTCCTTGCCCGTACCGGCATTGACTGTCTCATTGCCGGAATAATTATTCATAAGAAAGACACACAGGTTGGCCAAATCATCGACATACAGGAATTCGCGCAGCGGCGAGCCGTCACCCCAGCATGTCACACTCTCCAGACCATCCTCCTTCGCCTCGTGAAAGCGGCGTATCAGAGCCGGCAACACATGGCTGTTCTCAGGATGATAATTGTCGTTGGGACCGTAAAGATTGGTCGGCATCACTGATATATAGTCCGTGCCGTACTGACGGTTGAGATACTCGCAATATTTAAGACCGGAAATCTTGGCCAGCGCATACGCTTCGTTCGTCTGCTCAAGCGCGCTTGTCAGCAGACAATCCTCACGCATCGGCTGGGGAGCCAAACGGGGATAGATGCAACTCGAACCGAGAAACTCCAGTTTCTTCACACCGTGACGCCACGCCGAGTGGATGACATTCATCTCCAGAGTCATGTTTATCCACATGAAGTCGGCGGGATAAGCCGCGTTCGCACCTATTCCTCCGACCTTGGCTGCAGCCAGAAACACATATTCAGGACGTTCGGCTTCAAAAAACTCATCTACATCCCTCTGACACGTCAAGTCAAGCTCCGCGTGAGTGCGTGTCACTATGTTCGTATACCCCTGACGTTTCAGTTCACGGACTATGGCCGACCCGACCATTCCGCGGTGACCGGCTACATATATCTTCGCATCTTTCTCCATCATTTCACTATCCCCTTTTCAAGATATTCCACAAGATTGGTCTGAACATGTTCCGAGGCACGCTCCACTGCTACCTTCGCCATATCGGCCTCTACCATCTTCCTCACAAGCTCTTCGAACGATGTCTTCTGCGGATTCCAGCCCAGTTTGGCTCTCGCCTTGGTCGGGTCTCCCCACAGATTGACGACATCCGTCGGACGGTAGAAGTCCGGAGACACCTCCACAAGTACACGCCCCGTGGCCGCATCTATACCTTTTTCATTTTCGCCTTCACCCTCCCATATCAGCTCTATTCCGGCATAATGGAACGCTAACGTGGCAAACTCGCGAACACTGTGCTGCACACCGGTCGCTATGACATAATCCTCGGCCACCGGCTGTTGAAGTATCAGCCACATGCACTCCACGTAATCCTTGGCATATCCCCAGTCACGCAGTGACGACAGATTGCCCAGATAGAGTTTATCCTGCTTTCCCTGAGCTATACGCGCGGCTGCAAGGGTTATCTTGCGGGTCACGAAGGTCTCACCGCGGCGTTCGCTCTCATGGTTGAACAGGATGCCCGAACAGCAATACATACCGTATGCCTCGCGATATTCCTTGACTATCCAGTAGCCGTACAGCTTAGCCACGGCGTACGGACTGTAGGGGTGAAACGGAGTGTTCTCATTCTGAGGAACTTCCTCTACCTTGCCGTATAGTTCGGATGTGGAAGCCTGATATATACGGCAACTCTTCTCAAGTCCGGCCGTTCTCACGGCTTCAAGTATACGCAACGTACCGGTAGCATCGGTGTTGGCCGTGTATTCCGGCACATCAAAGCTGACCTGGACGTGGCTCTGGGCCGCCAGATTATAGATTTCGTCGGGACGAACCCTCGACACGACCTTTACCAGACTCATCGAGTCGGTCATGTCGGCATAGTGCAGATGAAAGTGCGGATGACCCTCCAGATGAGCTATACGCTCACGGTAATCTGTTGATGAACGGCGGATTGTGCCGTGGACATCATAACCCTTCTCAAGCAGAAATTCTGCCAGATATGACCCATCCTGACCGGTCACGCCGGTGATTAGTGCCCTCTTCATGCTTTTATATAATCTTCGAAGCTTTTTACCATTAATATTTATCAATGCGGTGTGTATGACTGGTACCATCTCAGCATGGCGTCTATCCCATCCTCAAGCGGTGTGTGAGGCTCATAGCCGGTGGTGACGAGCAGTTTGGATGTGTCCGCGTATGTGTGCCGGGCCTCGATATGCTGCTCCGGGGCATTGACATAATTTGCCTTTATACCCAGTTTGCGCTCTATCATTGACAGCAATTCACACACGCGCACCGGATTGCCCGAGCCGATATTGTACAACTCATGGTGGCCGGCCGTGACAGGCAGCATCACCAGACGGCACAGACTCTCGACTACATCATCGATATACGTGAAGTCGCGCGTCTGCATACCTCCGCTGTAGAGTTCGATGAGACGTCCGCGGGTGATGGAGTCGGTAAAGATTAACGGAGCCATATCCGGACGCCCCCACGGGCCATAGACCGAAAACATCCTCACTCCGATTGTATCCAGACCATACGAGTTGCTGTAAGCCGCCGCTATCGCCTCATCACACAGCTTGGTAGCCGCATACAGCGAAAGCGGGTCGTTACAATTATCCGACTCGCTGTATCGTAACGTCACATTATTGCCGTAGACCGAACTGCTTGACGCATAGAGCAGACGACAGGCCGTCGAACTCCGCGTGAACTCTATCAGGTTGAAGAAACCGATAATGTTATTGCGTATTGCCGACATCGGATGAAGCTGAGTGAATCGCACACCCGGCTGAGCCGCAAGATTGACAACAACGTCCGGTTCGAATCCGGACACCTCATCGAGCATCGACGCCTCACATATATCCACACAACTGAAATAGTGGGTCGGCTGCGTCTCGCTCCGTGCCACAGTCACACCGGGCGCGGAGACACACCCGGCGATGTCGGCTGCCGCGAAGCCGTCACGCTCCAGACGGTGCAACTTATACTGAGGAGAATAATAATCGTTGATATTATCTATTGACAATACCGTATGTCCGTTGCCGGCCAAAGCGGCACCAAGGGCGCTCCCGATAAATCCGGCACCACCGGCTATCAATATCCGGAGTCCGTTGCTCTGCCGTTCGATATCTATCACCTCTGAATAAATTGACATACCTCCTTACGATTCTAATTTCGGGGCTTTCGCCACATCCATCAGGCGCTCCAGATGGTCTTTCTTCTGAACCGGCTCCTCCAGATAGCGCTGCATACGTGACAGTTTATGCACATCCGTGCCTACTGCATCTATCATACCCTCCTTGAGCAACCACTCCGCCTTCTTGCGTGCTGTCTCGCCGTATCCGCCCACAGAAGAGAGCACATTGGTCTGAAACAGCACTCCGCGGCTCTTCAATCGCTTATAGTCCGCCTCCTTCATATATCTGTAACGCTCCGGATGGGCCAACAACGGAAAATAGCCGGCCTTGAACACGCGCTCCAGCAACTCGTCGAAATTATAAGGAGGATTGTAGTATGAGGTCTCCACAAGCAGATAGCGGCCGTCATCACCTATCGGCAGAAGGTCTCCGGCTTCAAGACGCTCCTCAAACAGATTGTCCAGCATATTCTCGGCTGCAAGCCTCAACTCGATATTTCCCTTCCATTCCGATTTCAATTCTTCAAAACGTGCGCGCAAATCTGCTGTCTCGTTGGGATAATCCTCCATGATATGAGGAGTAAGCCATACCTTACGAACACCCATCGATTCATACGATTTCAATACTTCCAATGCACTCTCACGGGTTTGTATTCCATCATCCACACCGGGTAATATATGTGAATGCCAGTCAGTCATGCCCTGCATGATGCCCGAACTTATCAACGGACTCTTTTTCTTTACAAATGGCCACATAATAATTCAATTTTTACAGCCCATCCTATCATGTTTCACTCATGTCAGGCTATTTATGCAAATTTACAAAAAAATCCCGATAATCTTTCATTTATCTACCTATATTATCATTTTAACAACATTAATTTCAACAATTTCATCTTAATCACATCGGCTACGCCTTAATTACATCTACAGCACCGTGCATCGTACAGGCACCTTACGACTTGTCGGCCTCATCCATCATCTTGCGCACTGTCGGATTCCCGTATGTAAGCTTGCGGATTGTCAGGTCCTCCTCACCGAGCTGTGCGGCTTTCAACAGCTTTTGTTCCGACGACTCAAAGTTTGACTTTATCTTGCGCAGATTGACTATCTGCTTCTCCAGAGCCTCGATTGCCTTGTCTATACCCTCCGTCGCCATCACAAACTTCTTGTGAGCCGCCTCATAGTTGCTGTTCAGCGCACTCTTAACCTTATCGAGCTTATCCTGAAACCGGCTCAGGTCAAGACTCTCGTTACGTGCCTGTTCCAATTCCCGTATTACACTCTGCTTCTCCATATACCCCTTGCGGCTCCCCTCGGTGATTATGCGAAGCACCGGCATGAAAAACTGAGGACGTATCACCAGCATCTTGGGATAACGATGACTCTTGTCCACTATTCCGGCATCATAAAGCTCGTTACCCTGCTCAAGCATCGACACCAGTACGGCATACTCGCATCCCTTCTTGGTCCGGTCCTTGTCGAGTTTGTCCAGAAAATCATCATTACGATGCTTGGTCGCCGTGGTGTCGACCTCGTTTTTCATCTCGAACATCACCGACACATACTCATGACCCTCAATATAATCACGGAAGACAAAGTCACCTTTCGTACCATCAACCACCGTGTTATCCTTATCAAAATATGCGTCGGGATAGAGGCCCATGCTCTGCGCCTGAGCAAACAGGGTGTAACAGTGCTGCTCCAATGTCTCGCCGACCATCTTGGTTGACTGACGCAACTTGAAGTCCCGAAGCCGCTCTATCTCGGCCTGTTTATCCTCAAGCTGCAGCTTATGATGCTCACGCAACTGATTCTCACGGTTTTCAGCACTCAGTCTCTCATTATTCAATTCCGCTTTCAGAACTGACACTTCATGCTCCCGCTCCTGCAGGCTGCTTCTTGCATTGTTTTCCACCTGCAGCAACTCCATCTTATGCTCCGCGTCGCGTGTAGCTGCGGCCTGCTCGAGTTCCGTTATTCTCTTGTCTCTCTCAACCAGAGCCTCGGACAGCTCCATCGATTTACGCGCCTCCAAAGCTTTCAGGTCAGCATCCTTGCGCGACTCGTAGGTCTCAAGAGCACTTTTCAACCTCGACACCTCTCCCGCAAGCTCTGTGACACTCTTCTCCCTGGAAGCAAGCTGCGCCTCATAATCGCGCTCACTTTTCACCAGCTTAGCCTCGTAATCGTGCTTGCTTTTCATCAGCTGTGCCTCAAACTCCTTTTCCGCCCTAAGTCTCTCAGTCTCCTCCCTCGACTTATATTGCTCGGCGATACTGCGCGCACGGCTCTCCAGCTCCTCCTCGAACATATGATTGCGCACCTGCGATACTATAGTCTGATAAGTACTCTCATCGACATGAAATGCCGTCCCGCAATGCGGACATATTATATCTTTCATCCTTTAAGCAATAATCCTCTCAAAATTAAGTTTGTCTCCGGGTGCCCTCCGCCTCCGGTTTCTCTCCGTGCGCGCCCATCCGGCTCCGGTTGCTCTTCGGGTGCGCCCTCCCTCCTCCGGTTTGTCTCCGGGTGCGCCCACGCCCCCATATCC
>CAMWRB010000015.1 GCA_947176545.1 uncultured Porphyromonadaceae bacterium | reverse complement strand
ATGTAGCTGTACTTCTGTTGGAAGTGGTCGTTAAGGTCTGTCAGCGGGATACCGTAGAATTTTGCCAATTTTGGAGTAAATGCAAGCAGACGACTGTAGAAGCGGAAGGCTTTGGCGGGTGACAGGTTGTTGGATATTGTCTCTGTCGAATCGACGGTGTAGTGGTATCCTATGAGTGGTGTATATGCTGCATCACCTTGAGATGCGAGTGCCGCTATGACGGGCAGGTCTTCGACTCCGCATTCGGGATTACGTACCATATCCGGTGCTTGTTCGAGTACCGACATCAGGCTCGATTTGCGATATAGGGCAGCGGACAACTGATAAGGGAGTGCTGTTGTATTGTTGAGTGTTCCCAAGAGTATCTCACGGCCGGTGACATGCGGTCGCATCCAGCGGGCATAACGGGGCATGCTTGAGTGCAATTGAGTACCGTTTTCGGCTACATCAGGAAATACGACCGAAAGTGAGGGGTCGGAATCGAGCATTTCTATTTCCGTCCGGAGGAGGGAGGTGTCGAGCCAGTAATCGTCCGCGGCACAATCCGATATATATTCTCCGCGACATTCCATAAGGGCATCAAAATAGTTGTTCACAAGTCCTTTGTTGGGTGCAGGGGGCATCATCCGGATGATTTGGGGGTATCTGTCCGCATATTGCTGTGCAATCTCCCGTGTCCTGTCGGTAGAGCAGTCATCGGCTATCAATATCTCATAGTTGTAGTCGGTTTGCTGCGCAAGAAGGCTCTCAATGGCTCTTGCGACAGAGTTTTGATGATTGTAGGCTAAGAGAATTATCGAGGCTTTGGGGGGCATGAGAGGGTGGAATGAGGTTCTTGTAGATATTATAAGATATATATATGTGTTATCGGAGCTTGCGGAGGATGGCTCTGGGGAGGAATGAGATATGGCGGGCGACGGCTGTGGGGAGTCCGTAATGGTGTCGCATTATGTCGAAGCGCTCGAGCAGTGATGTCATTTTATTCTGTTCGGTTGCTCCCTCGTCGAGATAATGTATCTCGACGTTGCCGAGATTGCGGCATTTCTCCGGGGCTGTAGCTTCGATGCATCGTATACACCAGTCGTAATCTGCTGAAAAACGGTATTGTGTATCGTACATCGGTGCAATCTCACGTCTGACCATGAAAGCCTGGTGGCATATCAGCATACCGTGGGAGAATGATTCCCGTGTGAGTGTAGCCGGTACGCTGAGATGTCGCGGACGCAGTATATGTCGGTCAGGAGCTACAATGACCGTATCGGCATAAATGATGTCGGGCCGGTCAGTTTCTATCGCTTCAGCGTAGTGCGCGAGTGTGTCGTCTGTGGCGAATGTGTCGCCTGAATTAAGGAAGATAACATATTGACCGGTGGCGATACGGAGACCTTTGTTCATTGCGTCATATATTCCGTTGTCCTTTTCGCTGAGTATTCTCAGTCCGGGTATGCCTTCGCGACGTGCGATAGCTATGGTGTCATCTTTGGACAGACCGTCGATGATGATATGTTCGAAATCGTGGAAAGTCTGATTAGCGACAGAGTGCAGTGTCGGTGTGATTGTCTCTGCGGCATTATATGAGATTGTTATGACTGAAATCAGTGGGTTATTCATACCTGATATAAGATAAATTAACCAAAGGTACATAAATAATATGAGAGTGGCAAGAGGTTAAATTTCATATTTGTCGTGGTAAAAACAGAAGTTGGAGGTCTTATTTGGAATGATTACAAATAGTTATTTGGATTGATTATAAATTAGATGTAGGAGTAAAGAATATTGAGTTTAAAATTTGGTAAGAATATCAAATGTGGATAAATTTGTACCGACTTAGAAATATGGCATGCGCGCGGTATCGCGGTTGGCTGTATGCGAAGTTGAGATTAATATAAACTAATATAAACACGTTAAAAAGAAATCACAATGGCTTACGTAATTGACGACAACTGCGTGGCATGTGGCACATGTCAGTCAGTATGCCCTGTAGACGCTATCTCAGAGGGCGACATCTATCACATCGACCCGGACACTTGCATCAGCTGTGGCAGCTGTGCTCAGGTTTGTCCTTCAGACGCTATCTCAGAGGGTTAATAGCGTGTTGAGCTGATAGATTCTGAACAAGAATTCAGGGGTGTTCCAAAATATTAATTTTGGAGCGCCCTATTTTTTTATTATCTTTGTAGATTACAGCACGGTATGTGCGGGCACGGCACCGGATGCTTTAGGTCAAGAGTGCCGGTGGCGCACGGCTATTTTATAAATACGTAATAAATACGTCGTTAAATCAGTTATATAATCATGGATAGAGTAACAGTCAAGATAATCAACAAGAGTCATCATCCGCTGCCGTCATACGGTACGCCCGGAGCTGCCGGAATGGATGTACGTGCATATCTGCCGGAGGGAGCGGTGACTTTGCGTCCCGGGCAGCGTGCCCTTATTCCTACAGGTCTGTATATGCAGCTTCCCCAGGGGTATGAATGTCAGATACGTCCGCGCAGCGGTCTGTCGCTCAATTACGGTCTGACAGTGGTCAATTCTCCCGGCACCGTTGATGCCGATTACCGCGGTGAGATTGGAGTGATAATGATTAATTTAGGAGAAAATGACTTTGTCATCAATGACGGCGAGCGTATCTGCCAGATGGTCATAACGACCTACAGTCATGTGAAATGGGAGACCGGTGAACGTCTTGACAGAACAGTGCGCGGTGAGGGTGCGTTCGGTCATACCGGAGTGGAGTAAATGTAATCCTTGTAAAAAAAGGACTCCCGACGCAACCTGAGAATAATAAGAGGTAAAGAGGATGATACAATTGAAGCGGATAGCGGGCTTTCTGGTGATGTGTCTGCTGTTGATAATGGCTCAGAGAGTCTCCGGAAGTGACAGAGAGGTGGAGCGTCAGCGTGCAAAATCGCGTCATTATTTTCTGTCCGGAGCACAGAGTTATGCTTCGACGGATTTTGCAGAGGCGTACGAACTCTTCCGCAAGGCTTATGAGAGCGATACGACCAATGGCGCGGCCGCGTTGGAATATGCCATACAGTACACTCCGATAGAGAGTATGCTGGGGGTAGACACCGTGTTGCGTGAGCGGTTGCTGAGGAGCGGCCGCAAGCTGGTGGATGACTCTCCCGGCGACTTTTATACAGTCTATAACTATGCGATGCTTAACGCGCATATAGACAATCTGCCGGAGGCAATCCGTGTGATGGAGCGGTTTAAGGATATCAATCCCGGTCACACGATAGGTCTTGAGGTGCTCAATGACCTCTATCTCGACAACCGGCAATTTGACGAGTCGCTCGATATCCTCAATAAATATGAACGCATCAAGGGTATGGATATCAAGCTCTTGTTGCGTAAGTCAGCGGTATATATAGCCAAGGGTGACACGGCCGGGGCAGTTGAAGTGGCGCGCGCATATGTCAGAGATAATCCCTCCAATCCACAGTCATGGCTGCTGAAAGGGCAGATAGAGAACTATGTGCAGCATAAAGACTCGGCGATGGCCAGCTATGAGCGGGCTGAGGAATTGAGCGGTGAGGGCAACGGCGGTCCGGCCAAGATACAGATAGCCCAGATGTATCGAGAAGCCGGTGACAGCGTGCGTTATAACCGCAAGGTGTATGAGGCGTTGCTGGCTGATGATTTGAGCATGGAGGTAAAGAAGGACTTCCTGCAATATTACATCACGACACAGCTGATGGACAGCGTCGATGACGGCAACAGCGACCGACTGCTGGATGTGATAGTGACCCAGTATCCGCATGAGCCTGAGATATTGTCGTTGGCTTCGGATTATCATGCGTACAGAAAGAATTATGAGAAGGCTCTCGATGAGATGCGCTATTGTATAGACCTTTCTCCGATGTCGATGGAATATCGTGAGCGGGGAATGCTGTTGGCATATTTCGCTGACAATATGGAGGCGATGGACAGCATCTATCATCAGGCGGAACGTTTCTTCACGCCTCTGGAGGCAAAATTTATCACTGACTACAGCCGTATGCTTAGTGCAAAGGATGAGCAGCAAAAGGCCTTGAATATACTCCGCGGACTGTTGAAGCGTGATTATCCCGGCGTCGAACTGACAGAACCGCTGGATATGGCGTCTCTCGACAAGAAAATGAGTGTAAGTCAGCTTGAGACACTCATAGACATCTACGGAATAGCCGGTGACAGCTACAGTCAGCTGAAAGAGTATCCGGAAGAGACACGTGTCTGTTACGAAAATGTCCTGACCCTCAACCCGGACGACCCGTTGATGCTGAATAACTACGCCTATTATCTGGTCAGAGACAGCGGTGACATTCCTGCCGATGAACTTGCCAGAGCAAAGGAGATGAGCAGCCGGGCTGTAGCCAACGACCCGGACAACCCGACATATATCGATACTCAGGCGTGGGTGTTATATCGCGCCGGTGATTATGAGGCGGCGCTGGAGCTGCAACTGGCTGCGGTATCGGCCGAACTTGCCGCATCTCCCGAGGACGAGAGCGGCATGACGGAGCTTTATGACCATTTAGGAGATATTCTGTACGCTCTCGACCGTAAGGATGAGGCGCGGCAGTATTGGGAGAAGGCCTTGTCGACTGACCCCGACAATATTGAAATTTCGTCAAAATTAAAGTCCAGATGAGTAAACACATTAATTTTCATATAGTGAGTCTGCTGCTCTTTCTGTTGCTTCCATTCGTCATGTGGAGCGCCGGTGCGGGCAATCCTGTAGATGAGGAATTGTCCAAAAAGGAGGTCAAGGGATTGGTGGAAAATATCACTGCAGACTATAAGGAGTGGAACAAGGCCGCGCTCAATTGCAAACTCAAGGCTGATATGCTGCCGATAGCCGTGAGTATGCGCATCACGATGGAACGGGACAAAAGTCTCTTCGTGTCATTGCGTGTACCGCTGTTCGGTGAGGTGGCGCGAGTAGAGATGACTCCGGGCAATGTGTTGGTCATCAACAAGAAGAACAAGACCTACCATGAGATGGAGTATGACTCGGAGCGTCGTTTGCTGGAGTATGCCCAGAGTCTGCTGTTAGGGCGTGTGGTGGTGATTGGTGAGGGTGAATTGTCTGTGAAGAATGCGTCCCGTTGCCAATTCTACCGTCTGGCGGAAGAGTGTGACGATTGTGAATATATATCGACAGGATGGGCGGTCGTGCCCGCTACATTTGCCGAGGGACTGGCATACGGATATACTATCGATACCGATTACAGACTCAACGGTATTTCAGTGTCGGTGGTGAGAAAGTTGATTGAAGCGATGATGGGGAATACCGGGGGAGAGGTGATAGCAGCGGAGGAGTTTATATCGATAGCGAATGTGGAAATCGAATATAAGAACTCCGGCAAATCGGTAGCCTCGCTGAGTTGTAACCTCGACAAATTCAATTATAACGCCATACTGGAATGTGACTCTCCCGAATATGGCGGCAAACTGCTCGAACCCGTTGAACTGACTTCGCGTTACCGTCAGGTCAGTCTCAAGGAGGTGATGAGATTCTGAGAATATAGAATATAAAGTATAAAGAGATATACGGCCTTGAAACGATATAAGAGATTTTTGGTGTTTTTAACCCGTTGGCCACGAATGTTAGTGGTGACATTGATAGCGGTGTGTATTACTTCAGGCTATATGACACCGTCGGTGAGTCATGCCTTTGCCACCGCGCAGAGCAGCAGGAAATCCTCCGGTAAAGGCGGAACGAAGGGAAACGGCAGCAAGAGCAGACAGGCCGGTACCTCACAAAAATCCGCCTCAAAAAAGACATCGTCCGCAAAGTCATCCTCTCCGAAGTCATCATCTTCAAAGAAATCATCCAAAAAGGGAACATCCAAAGGAAACGGCAAAAAGAGGCAGAATGGCGGCGGCAGCAAGAACGTCAGCTCCGCAGAGTTGCAACGCCGTCAGGAGAATGCACAGCGTGAGATAGAGAAAACACGCGAGGAAATCCGTCTCAATGATGCATCTATCAAGAAAAATCTGAGTGAGCTGAGCAAGATAGAGTCGGATATATCCGTAAGCAGCAAGGAGGTGGGGAAACTGAAGTCTCAGGTGAGCAGCCTGCAGAAGCAGATAGACGCTCTCACCGGCCGTATTAACGAACAGACGGCCCGCCTGGAGAAGTTGCGCGCCGAATATCTTAAGGCTGTCAAGAAGATGCGCGGCAACAAGCGTCGCAATTCGCAACTCGCCTTTGTGTTTTCGTCGGCCAATCTGAGTCAGGCCGAACGTCGAATGAGGTATCTGAAGGAGTTCTCGGACTGGCGTCAGTCTCAGACCGTCGAGATTAATAATACGGTAGCCGAACTGAAACGTGAAAATGAGAAACTGGCTCAGAGTAAAAAGGATTATGATGTACTTCTCGGCCGTCAGATGAAAGTTCAGGAGCGGCTCGTGAGTCAGCAGGCAGCACAAAACCGTATCGTGGCTGAATTGCGTGCCAACGGTACGGCTCTTAATAACCATCTGTCCAAAAAGCAGGCTGAGGTCAATGAGTTGCGTAATCGTGTCGCCGCTCTCATCGCCGAAGAGCAGCGCAAGGCTGCCGAGGAACAGCGCCGGCGTGAAATCGCCGAGGCCGAGGCGCAGCGGAAACGTGAGGAGGAACACCGCCTCAATGAGGAACGCCGCAAGGCGGCTCTGGCCAAGGCGGATGAGGCACAGAAAATGTCTGAATCAAAAGGCGATAAGGGGGATAAAGGTGAGAAAGGCGATAAGAACAAGAGTAAAACTCCCAAAGAGGACAGGAAACAGGATAAAAAGAATATAGCAAAACAGGAAAAATCAAAATCCGGCAAGGAGTCGAAAGATTATGCCTCCGCCCGCAGGCGTAAACCACGTGGTGAGAGTGCGACGGCCCCGACTAAGTCGGAGAGCGTACCAAGCAGCAAGAGCACGCCGACAGTTGCGTCCGGCGGAGGATTTGCAGCGATGAAAGGTCAGCTGCCCCGGCCGGTCAGCGGTTCGTTCCGCATAACGAGCCAGTTCGGCCGACATGCACTCCCGGACTTGCCCGATGTTGTCTATGACAATCCCGGTATAGATGCAGAGGTGTCTGCGGGTGCTACAGCCACAGCCGTATATGCCGGTAAAGTGTCGGGTGTATATATGATACCCGGTTTTGCTACCGTGGTCATAGTCAATCACGGCGATTATTACACCGTTTACGGTAATATAGCCTCCGCATCGGTCAAGGTCGGGGATGCCGTGCGTCAGGGTGACGCAGTGGGCAAAGTCGCGACCGACCCCGATAATCCCGGACACAGCTCCATACACTTCGAGGTGTGGAAGAACCGCGACAAACTCAATCCGGCTTCCTGGATAAGATAGCCCGCGCTACCAAAGAGCACTTTAAGATTAAAAAATAAATCAGAGTCACCACAACATGATAACAGTCGAGCGATACCGGCCCGAGGATGAACGGGAATGGAATGACTTTGTGCGGACATCGCGCAATGCCACTTTCCTGCACGACCGTCGCTTCATGGATTATCATAGTGACCGATTTAGAGATTATTCCTTGTTGTTCAGGCGTAACGGCCGTCTGACGGCATTGTTGCCCGCGGAATTGTCGGAAGACGGCGACACGAAGGTGCTCCATTCCCATCGCGGACTGACGTACGGCGGATTGTTGCTCGCGCCGCGTCATTGCAATGCCGGAGATGTGATGGAAATCTTCGATGAGCTCAGGGGATATTGTGAGTCACGGGGCATCTCCGCGCTCGACTATAAGCCTGTACCTTATATATATCACCGTGCACCGAGCAGTGAGGATATCTATGCGTTATGGAGGCAGGGAGCGGTCATGGCGGAGTGCAATCTGTCAGTGGCGATTGACCTGACTCATAATCCGGGTTATGACACGCGTCAGAAACGCAACTGCAAGCGGGCAACCGACACTACGGCTGAGATTGTACGCATAGGCGGCGAGAGGGAGATTGAGAGATTTCACGCCATGTTGAGTGCCTGTCTGAGTGAACGACATGAGGCGCGGCCGGTGCATTCAGCAGGTGAGCTGAAACTGCTTCACTCACGTTTTCCGGAGGAAATCCAATTTTATGCTGTTGAGATGTCCGGGGAGTTGCATGCCGGAGTGTGTCTGTTCGTTTCGGACATGACGGTGCATACGCAGTATATATGTTCAACCCCCGCGGGGCGTGAGAAAGGTCTGTTGTCGCTGCTGATGCAGAGTGTAATAAACCATAGTGAGTCAGTTGGTGCGCGCTATCTTGACTTCGGAACCTGCAATGAGGACAGAGGACGTTATCTGAATCTCGGTCTGGCTGCCCAGAAGTACGGACTTGGGGGCACGGGAGTGAGTTATGA
Source organism: uncultured Porphyromonadaceae bacterium (assembly GCA_947176545.1). Taxonomy (GTDB): domain Bacteria; phylum Bacteroidota; class Bacteroidia; order Bacteroidales; family Muribaculaceae; genus Lepagella. The sequence continues at coordinate 6,583 of CAMWRB010000015.1, read as the reverse complement.
GCGCTATCGGCTGCAATTCTGAGCCGACAGCGCAATCCGATGATTGATTAATGATAATCCGCCATGTCCCGAAACAGCGTTACATCCAAGGTACTAAAGGTGATGAGTATCTTCACCGGCGTGGAGAGCGTGGGTATATTATGTTCCATCATCAAGAATAAGCTTGTAGCCTTATGGTTGTCAGCCGTAGGAATAGGCCTGTTCACCATATTCAATCAGGTAATAGACACTACGTCCTATCTGACGAGTCTGGGACTGCGTCAGAGCAGCGTCCGTGATATAGCGCAGAGTCGCGGTGATGAGTCGCGTCTGCAGCGTATGATAGCGACGGTACGGCTCTGGAGCGTGCTTGCCGGACTTGCCGGAGCATTGTTGCTGACAGCATTGGCGCGACCGTTGGCCGAAGTGATATTGGGTGACGCGGGTCTGTGGTGGAACTTCGTTATATTGGGTGGCGTGATGCTCTTCAACGCGCTGTATGCCGGTGAGAACTCGATATTTCAGGGAACGGAAAACTATACGCGTCTTGCGCGGACAGGCCTTGAGACGGCTCTGACAGGTTTGGCTGTGTCGATACCGATGTACCGTTGGCTCGGCGATGACAGCGTGGTTTACTCCATTCTGGCTTACGCTCTGACAGGGTGTGCGTTCGCATGGTTCAACCGCAACCGCTCTTTTCCCTACAGGCTTGCAGCCGTCAGTGAACTGCGTCAGGGAATGGGATTTGTCCGGCTCGGAGCCTGCATGTCGGTGGCCGCCTTTGTCAATACGTTGATGCAGCTTATCTTTGTATCGTGGCTCAATGTCAGGGTTTCTACCGCTGAAGCCGGTCTGTATGGGGCGGGTATTACACTCGTAGTACGTTATACGGGTTTGATATTCAATTCGGTAGGAATGGAGTTCTATCCCCGGATTTCGGCCAATTCGGAGAGTGGACGCAGAGTCCAGGCTTTTGTCAGCCATGAAGTCTCGCTGCTACTGATGATTTTCACGCCGCTTGTGCTGATGCTGTATCTGTTTCTTCCGCTTGTAATCCGGCTGCTGTATACCGGAGAATTTATGGTGATGGAACCGATGGTAGCCATAGGGATGCTGTCGGTGTTGTTCCGTTGTGTGTCGATGGTGATGAGCTACACAATGGTCGCGAAAGGGAGGGGAGTCATGTACATGGTCATCGAGAGTGCAGATGCCTCGGTAGGGCTGGTGCTCTGCATTATCCTGTACAGGATATGGGGACTTGCGGGGATTGGAGTCGCACTTGTGGTATGGCATTTTATTTATATGCTGGTGCAATGGATTGTGTATCGGAAAGAATTCCGCCTGTATCTCGCCAAGGACACCATCCGGTTGCTTATATCCTCTACTGCGGTATGCGGGCTGGCGTTAGTGGCGCGTCGGTATCTCTCCGACGTGGTGTGGATGCCGTTGCTTATGCTGACGGTAGTATGCTATTGCTGTATGTTCGTGAGGATGTTGAGAAAGAGGGGGGTAATCCGTAAAATAAGGAGGGAAAGGAGCTGAAGATTATGAAAGATAAGATTACACCCGGAGACAAACCGTTGGTTTCAGTCATAATGACCGTGTATAACGGAGAGAAATATCTTGAGGAGGCTGTGAGGTCGGTGTTGTCGCAGACGTATCGTGGGCTTGAGCTTGTGGTGATAGATGACGGTTCGGTCGATGGTTCCGGTGAGATATTGGAGCGTTTGGCAAAGGAGGATGAGCGTCTGCGGGTGAAGCGAATCAGCAACAGCGGCCTCTCGGCGGCGCGTAATGCAGCACTGGAAATAGCCGGCGGAGAGGTGGTGATGTTTGCGGACAGCGATGATATGCTCCATCCTCAGAGTGTCGAAAGGCTTGTCTCGCTCATGCGTGAATATGATGTGGATGTGGCAGTCGGACGTTTGGTTATGACCGAGGACCCTCCTCGCGGATGGTATGATAAGGAGCTGACGGTCGGGTCAGCGCGGGTATTGTCCGGCGAACAGGCTATGGAACTCTCCCTGTATCAGCGACCGGTAATGAACAGTGTGTGTCAGATAGCGGTGAAGCGAAGTTTTTTTGAGGGGGCAGCAGGGCTGCGCTTTGTCGAGGGAATGTATTACGAGGATTTGGAATTGACGTCACGGCTATATCCGATGTGCCGCCGGGTGTTGCTGACAGATATGGATTATTACTTTTATCGTCAGAATCCCGGCAGTATTGTACATCGGATGAGTGACAAGCGGTTTCATGCGCTTGAAGTGACGAGACAGATAGAGGAGAGGATGAGCAGGCTTTCGCCGTCATTGGGACGGGCAGCCTCGGACCGTCGGTTCAGCGCTAATTTCAATATATTTCTTCTCCTGTGCCGGGAGGAGAATGGGGAGTATAATCGGGTGAGGGAGACGTGTTGGCGTGAGATAAAAGGACGCCGGCGACAGATATTGTTCAATCCGCGGGTGCGTCTTAAAAACCGTATCGGAGCTTTGATATCATATTCAGGCCGTCGTGTTGTGGAGATGCTTGCCGGGATGATGAAGGGTTAATGGATTTATTCGGAAAGTCAGTTATGGGAATCAGCGGAAATGAACTGTATGATGGTCTTACCGTAGTAATCCCCGTCTTTAACCGGGCGGAGCTTGTCGGACGGACATTGTCGAGTCTTGCCTCTCAGACACGCATGCCTGATGAGGTAATATTGGTGGATAATGCCTCGACAGACGGCTCGTTGGACGTTCTTGAGCAGTGGGGAGATGAGATGCGCTCACGGGGATGGAACGTAAGGGTGTTGTCGGAACTGCGTCCCGGCGGGGCGCGGGCGCGTCAGACCGGGCTGGAGAATGTCGCTACTGACAAGGTGCTCTTTTTCGATTCCGACGATGTGATGTTGCCCGGACATATCGGGAATGTTAAGGCCGAATTTGAAGCTCATCCCGAGGCGGATATCGTTGTCTGGCAGACGGCGACAATCCTTCCGGATGGGAGCAGACGGTTGAAGCCGTTGTTGCCCGGTCGGTTTATGGAGAGTCATCAACTGCATGCCATGTTGGCTACGCAGGCGTATGCCGTGCGCACGGAATTTATACGTGCAGTCGGCGGATGGGATACGAAGCTGATGGGGTGGGACGATTTGGAGTTGGGACACCGATTATTGTTGGCTGACCCTAAAATAACGGTCAGCAAGGAGAGCAACGTTCTGATATATCCTCAGGGTGAGGCCTCAATAACGGGCGCAGACTATACTCACCGTCGCGGAGAGTGGGAGCATGTCATAGACCTTATGGAGGAGAATACTATCCGTTCCGGCCGGTCGGACATCCATCACATCATGCGTCTTTTGGCTTATCGCCGTACAATACTCGCCGCCCTGTATGCTCGTGAAGGAAACCGTAACGCTGCCGAGGAGCAACTCGCGGTGGCTCTGCGCAAGCCACATCTCAATCTTCTGCAGCGTCTTTACCTCCGCACTGCATACGCTGTGACATCGCGTGGAATCCGAGGCGCATCACGCCCGGCTCCCTATATATTGTAAGGCATAGATACAAAATTTGGATTTGTGTACACATATTTGTGCACATTGTTTGTTATATTAAAATAATGATTGTATCTTAGCAGTCTAAGAAAAAGAAATAATTATGGAAGCATTATCTGTCAGAGATTATAGAAATAATCTTGCAGCCTCGTTTGACCGGGCTGAAAGTGGGGAAAGAGTACTTATAAGAAGGCGTAATCAGTTATACGCACTTATCAGTGTGGGCGAGGAAGAGGTCTCGTTATCATCGGCACAACAGCAACGTATATATGAACTGAGTGAAAGCATAAGGCGTAGTCTGGCAGAAGTCAAACAGATAGAGTCAGGTGAAATTGATGCGAAATCGGCAAAGGATTTTATAAATGAGCTTTAATATCTTCACCACTTCTGAATTTGAAAGGCAGGCGAAAAATCTTGCAAAGCGCTATAAGTCTTTTAAAAGTGATTTGAAAGATTTTGTAGTGGCATTGGAAGAAAATCCTTTCCAAGGTGTGGAATTGCATCCCGGCATAAGAAAAATACGGATGAAAATTTCATCCAAAGGAAAAGGAAAATCGGGAGGTGCAAGAATAATAACATATACCATCCTGACGGCAGAAAGGGAGGGTAGGGTTTACCTTTTGAATGTTTATGACAAGTCAGATTTTTCTACAATAGAATTATCCGTTATTAAAGAGATTGTGAATTGTCTTAAATGAATATCTGAAGGTTTTAATGAATAAAGATATGAATAGCGCGAAGTCGGCGGAACGGATGCTCCGGGGACTTCGCGCAGATTGTCTTATGTGATGTTGTCTTGTGCAGGGTATTATTCCTTGCAAAGTGTTGGGATGGTATTATTTGACGGCGATTTTCTTTGCGGTCTTACCTTTGCGGACGATGTTGATGCCCTTTTCGGGAGCGTTGCGACGGATGCCGTTGAGGTTATAGTATGTCTCGTTCGCATCATTGTTGTCGGCTGCAATACCGTGCACACCGTTAGCCCCGCTGATACGCTTGTAAACGACAGTACATTTCCCATCATAGCTCTTAAGCTTCAGTTCCTTATCGTTGAGTGAGGTGATAATGAATTTCAGTGCTGGTAATTCTTCAGTATAGAAATTGAGTATTTTACCGCTTGAAATGAAAAAATTATCGATAGCTATTCCGTCCGAGTGCCAATTGTATTCCTCACTTTCCCACTTATCTTCAGATATGTAAAAAAGTCCATTTCCAGTAATATAGCTTTCATGAGGTAATGGTTTTGTAAGTCCTGGAAGAATATGAGGTTGTTCTGTACAATCGCCACCTTCACAATAAATCATCCCAAGATACAAATACTTACACTGTGATAACCCAACATCTAAAAAATTATCCCGGTATGTAAACAATGGATAGTCGCCTTCGCAGGAAACGAGTTCCCAGCCGCCGAGCAAATCGAGTTCGTCATACTGTTCGGCACGGGCAACAGCGAATGATGCCATAAGAGCCACAATCAAGAATAATTTTTTCATGTCTGTAAAAGTTTTTTAAATTAAAATTATAGGGTATTAATTATCGTATTTTGGTGTGAGAGAAACCGAAAGGGAGTCTCCGCAGATGGCCGCCCGCAGACCCGTCAGCGGGCCTCTGCATGCGGTTGTATTACAAATTTAGTGTTTTTTAATTAGAAATGGAGTTGTTGTTTGATAATTTTTCGGAATTTTTCTGTAACATCCCTATAACCAGAGAGTATGTGAACGTGGTTAATTAAAAGCATAAAAGTGAGGTGTATTATTGCCGTATCGGATGAATTTATTATATTTGCATCAGTAGACTGTCGCAGAAACCCGGTCATGGGTCATGCGGGCGGGACACCGGACGTACAAAGGTGTGTCCGAAATGTTTTTTGAATAGCGTTTACTCGACGCTCTTTCTTGACGTTCTGAAACTTCGCAACTTTCAAATCTCGGTCAGGACAGAAGCAAACGGTAGATGCCTTATGGATATGTATATATCGCCGGATGTATGCGTGTAGACACGCTATGTCGGCTAATATCGGCATATTCAGCGTGAGGTTTCTGCACTTGTTTGCTCGTTCTACCGAGATGGGCAATGCGAAGGCCTCAGAACGTGGGACGAGCAAGAAAGTATGTGACTCTCACGCTCTTTTTTTCATATTGATATAACTGCTTCTCGGGGAGTCAGAAGCGAAATTGTTTAATTATTCATCAATTAAAAGTTTATCAACATGAAGAAAAGAATCTTAGCGATTTCTGTTCTTGTATTCCCGGTTATGGCGGTGTACGCGCAGTCATATTGGGACGGTTCGGTCGATACGGAATGGATAGGTTCCGGTACTCCCGACTCTCCCTATATGATTACTTCATCCGCGGAGCTGGCAGGACTTGCCGAACGCACCAACAAAGGTGAGACCTTCGAGGGTAAATATTTTCTGCTCACATCTGACATCAGTCTGAGCAATCCGGCCGATACGGATGATGACAAGCCCCTTTGGATACCAATCGGTATGACTGAGCTGATAAATGGAGATGTCGAGGAAAATCCCGGTGGTTTTTACAAAAAGGAATCTTACTTCAAAGGAGTATTCGATGGTGGTAATCATACCATCCGGAATCTATGGTACGCACATGACTCGGAGTTCAAGGATAATTTCGATGACCCGTTCAACGACGGCACGTATGATTTTGACGGATGGAGCATAGCCCTGTTCGGTAATCTTGAGAATGCGGAAGTAAAGAATCTGACGTTATCCAATGTCAGTGTACAGGCGACATATATGGGAGCCGGTCTGGCTTGCACGGCGACAAACTCAACTTTATCAGATGTAAGTGTAGACGGCTTCATATTATGCGGTTCGAGCGAGGACGCCGGTGGTTCGGCAGCCGGACTTGTGACAGAGGCTGAGCGAAGTACTTTTGTAAGATGTATATCATCAGCTTCGGTAAAATCCGTTTCAGTCGCGGGTGGTATTGCCGGTAAGCTGACGGCATGTAAGGTAACAGACTGTGCCTCACTCGGTCGGGTCGCCGCTCGGAGGTGTGTCGGTGGTCTGGCCGGCTATATCGTTTCCGGCAGCGAGGTGAGCGG
>CAMWRB010000014.1 GCA_947176545.1 uncultured Porphyromonadaceae bacterium | reverse complement strand
AGTCTGGACGGTCTTTTCCGTTATATAAGGGAAAATCCGCATCGTCTTGCCATGCAGCGCCAGTTCCCTCAATTCTTCCGGAGAATAAGGCGGCTCAAAATCGGTGACGGGGAATATGAAGCCTACGGCAATCTGTTCCTGCTGAGAAATCCGGATAAGGAGGCTGTGAAAATCAGTCGCAGATTTTCTGACGAAGAGAAAGCCCGCAAGAGATACGGCTGGTTGAATGCCGCGGCTAAGGGTACGGTTCTTGTATCCCCGTTCATCAGCAGGGATGAGAAAGGGATTAGAGCTGAGGCGGAAGCTCTCGGGGCAAAAATCATCCTGATAACGCACGAAAGCTTTGGTGAGCGTTTCAAGCCGGCAAGCCGGGATTTCGACCTGTGCACATCCGGGAGGCTGCTTATCATATCGTTAGGAGAACCGAGCGGTACAACCTTAACCCGTGAACTCTGTCTGCAGATGAATACACTCGCACAAAGTATCGCTGAAATGTAATCCCGCATAAACCCTTTCATACAGTGCAAAATGACGAAATCGGAGGGTCTTGAATCAGATAAAATAAAACAATCGGAGGGTCTTGAATCAGATAAAATGATACAACCGGAAAGTCCAGAATCAGATAAAATGATACAATCGGAGGGTCTTGAATCAGGATATATCGGTCGGGAGGAATCGGGATGTTATATCGGTTCCGAAATGCGGGATGTGGAGATACTGCACATCACTTCAACCAATATCATAGCGCGCGGGCGACGCTATGGCCGTCAATGGTTCATCAAAGGACTTCGTGAGGAGTTTCGTGACTCAACCTCCATGAGGCGACAGCTGCTCAAGGAATTTGAGATTAATTCCAGGTTGCGGCATCCGGCGGTAGTGGAGGCTGTCGGTCTTGAAGATATAGAGGGGATAGGCCTGTGCATAGTGCAGGAATGGATTGAGGGGAAAACCCTTGGGGAAGTGCTGAAAAAAGGAACTCTTGGACGGGCAGAAAGAAAGCGGATTATGCTGCGGCTCACTGAGACTGTGGCCTACCTCCAAAGCAGAGGCGTCGTGCACCGCGATTTGAAACCGGCTAACGTAATGATTCGCGATATCGGGAGTGATATTGTGGTGACAGATTTCGGACTGGCCGATACTTCCGACTATATGGAGTGGAAGCAACCGGCGGGAACTTCAGGATACATTTCTCCGGAGCAAGAGGAGTCCGGGGGCGCAGACCCTGCTGACGATGTATATAGTCTCGGCGTGATGATGAGGGAAATAGCACCCGGATATAAACGGATAGCCGACAGATGTACCGGCCGGTTATCAAGGCGTCCTGAGGATGCGGAGGCATTGCTGAAACTTCTGAAACACCGGATACGTCGTCCTAAAATCATCGCGATTGCTGTCGCGGCAACAGTATTATCTCTGACGGCAGTTCTCGCGGTCATGCGTATAAACTCTCTTGAAAACACAGCCGACGACAATCAGCGTAATCTGACGGCTTTGGCAGAAAAGAATGCAAGCAACTCAGCGCTCGTGACGGCCTTGCGTGATTCCCTCGGCGATTTGCGGGGCAAGCTCAGCAATACGGAAAGGGAGCTTTCGCGTGTGGCGGAATATGAGAATCACCGACAGAACCTACTGAAAGAGGGCTTCCGCCGTATCGACAGGATACTCAGAACTTACGATGTGAGGATTTCCAAACTTTCTGCAGATGACAGGCAAGAGTTCGGGCGTCTCCATAGTGAATTGTTAAGGAGATTGGGTGAGGACGTGGAAGATTATTATTCCACTATCAATAAATCCGTTCTCTCGGATGAGGATTTGGATAGATTGCGGGGAGACCTCTACAATTACAGTGCGATAAAACAACATGAATATCAGAATAAATGGATGAAGATATACTATCCGGGAATGTAGGCGGCAGCATCGCCATACTTTGCCGGCGGGTGGAGGTTGCGGCAAATCTGCAGGTGCGGACATCGCGACACTTCGAGATGCTTTCGGATATGGTGCGTCTCCGGACAGGCGTGAGGCTCAGCCCCACCACATTGAAGCGCATCTGGGGTTATCTTGACGAGCAGGTCAATACACGACGTTCAACACTCGATGTGCTTGCTCGTTTCTGCGGCTGGAGAGACTACACCGGTTTTCTTACGGGTGATACTCCGGATATAGAGAGTGGAAATGTGGGTAGCCGAACCATCAGGGTGGATGCCGATATACGCCGGGGCGGACGTGTGCGCCTGTTCTGGAACCCTTCGCGCGTATGCGAGATTGAATATCAGGGCAATAGTGAATGGAAAGTGGTCTGTTCGGGCGGCACACGCCTGAAGCCGGGCGACACATTCCGGTGTCCGATGATAGTCTCCGGCGAGCCTCTCTATCTCGACGGACTGATTAAAGAGGGAGCCGATGGCGGAGTGTATGTCTGCGGACGCAAGAGTGGGGTGACTTTCGAGATAATAAACCCGGACTGATTATAATTATACTTATTATGTAATGGGGAGCAAAAGGACTGAAAAGGACTTGACGGACATATAGTGACAGTATTAATTTTGCGCTCGGGAATGATGGTTCCCCCGATTCTTTTGGAGTTTGAGAAAGCGCAAAGGTGAAGAAATGTATTGTAAAAAATCAGAAATTGTTTATCTTTGCATTTGTATAGCATAGGGACTTCGACAATCCTATGTTGTTCATACATATAAAAAGTGCGTTTACTTGACGCTCTTCCTTGACACTGCGAAATCTGGTAAATTTCAAATTGGAGTCAGGAGAGAGACAATAGTAGACGCCTTGTGTGGATATGATTATTATGTCAGCACACCTGATGCGTGAGCATCGGGGAGATACATCATATCTTGCGTGAGGCCTCTACGTTGTCTGTTTCAACTCCAATGGGCAATACCAGAGCCTCGCAGTGTGGGAACGGACAACAGGTACGGCTCTCGCGCTTTTTTTATATATATTAACCTGCCGCCAAACGAGAGAGCCGGGCAGCAAAAACACTTACAATGACCGGCCCACGACATAATTCGGTGCAAAAACAATTTACCGGGCAGGACCTCCGCAACGCCGGAATTCCCATCCTGATGCTCAACATTCCCGTATCAGCTCAGATTCATATTCCAAACACATTGTGCAAAGAGGTATTCAACACAGACCCTGTACAGGCCTGTGTCAAGGAATCGTGGCGCACATCTCCTCAAAATCTCAAACGCGCAAAACTTATTCTTGCTACGAAAAAACAGGATAACGCTCCGACATACACGCGAGAAATTTTAGGGGTATTCGAATACACAGATGTCGGACAAGATAAACAGCCGAACAATAACGGGTACCGGTGCAGTCATTTCATCGGTGTTCGTCCCGCCGCGGAAGAGTGGATTGAGAAGTTCAAAGATGGCGTTATTGTCGGACTCAATCCGAGAGCGACCAACCCTCTCCGCTACTTTATCAACCCCGCTGACCATAAAAGCCTATCACACAATAAATCAAATAAAAACTAACCAAAAAATTTACATTGATGAAGAAAAAACTATTACTAATTCTGTTGGGCATCGTACTCGCGCTGCCGAGTTTTGCCCAAGACTTCACATTCTCGTACTATTACGAGGGGCATACTCTGAAATACAACGTTCTCGACTGGGATGCAAAAACGGTACAGACAGCAAGTGGAGCTAATATAGCCGGACATTATAATTCCGGCAATTATGTTAGTGGAGAATTAATCATCCCGTCTACTGTCGAATATGGAGGTGAAAAATACACTGTAACCCATATTGGCTACCTTAGTTTCTACGATAACGACTACCTTACGGATATAATAATCCCCGAGTCAGTCACTGGAATAGGTGCTTACGCTTTCTACTATTGCAGTGGCCTGCGTTCTGTGACTATACCCGAATCAGTCAATAGAATAGGTGACTACGCTTTCTACCGTTGCAGTGACCTGCGTTCTGTGACTATACCCGGGTCAGTCACTGGAATAGGTAACAACGCTTTTTACGAATGCAGTGGCCTTAGTTCTGTGACAATACCCGAATCCGTAACCTCAATCGGTGATAATGCTTTTGTGTTGTGTGAGAAATTACGGAATGTCTATGTTAATTGGACAAATCCTATTGACGTAACCATTTCCAATATCTTTGATTATAACACTTACACCGAAGGTCGCCTTTACGCACCGGAAAATACCTTTAATGCTTATACAAATTCGTCATGGGCGAGGTTTAATAACTTCACATTCGGGGATAAACCCGCTGTTAAATTGACAGATGGTGTGTTCACATATCTGGTTCTTGAGGATAGTGAGAATAATGATGCCTTGCTGTGGCGCGGAGATTATGAGGAAATGACTGAAGCATCAATACCCGAACGATTCACGGATGACAGAGATTCCGCCAATCCGAAACGTTACTATATCAAGGGTATCGGCTATAGTGCCTTTCTCAACTGCAGCAATCTCAAAGAGGTACATTTCAGCCAGCGTTCCCAGATCACTCTGATTAGCAGGAGCGCTTTCAATCGGTGCAGTAACCTGACCACGATAACACTCCCAGAAACCGTCACTGAAATCGGTTCCCTTGCTTTCAGTGGGTGCTCGAAGCTCAGCTCGGTGAACATACCTGAGCACGTTACAACTATCGGCTCATCAGTATTCTACGGTTGCGAAGCCCTGACATCGGTGACTTTCCCCGAAAACCTAACTGAAATCGGCCCGTCAGCCTTCTACGGTTGCAAAGCCCTGACATCGGCAACTTTCCCCGACTCGGTGACTTCAATAAGAGAGTCTGCATTCGCTGAGTGCACCGGACTTGATTCGGTAACCATCCCCGGCTCGGTGACTACAATAGAGGACAATGCATTCCATGCATCCATGGGTTTATTTTTAAAAACATTAACCTTCCTTGACTCTGATAAACCGCTGGAATTGGGAGAGAAAGCTTTCGATAGCGCAACCACTACTTATGTGGGCCGTAATGTCAACAAAAAACTTCTATCATACCCTTACTGCTATTTAAGGAATCTTACATTCGGTAACACTGTCACCAATATTCCTGATGAAGGGTGGAGTGATATGAAGTACCTCCAGGAAATAAACTTCGGAAACAATATCACTAAAATCGGCAAAAACGCATTCAGTGATTGTACCTCTCTGAAAGAGGTAGTATTGCCACCCTTACTCGAAACCGTCGGTACGTCAGCTTTCGAAGGCGACAGCGAACTCGCTTCAATCATCATGTCTTCCCAAGTGAAAACCATCGGTAGATACGCATTCTATGACTGCACCTCTATGGAAGAGGTCATATTGCCCCCATCAGTCGAAACTATCGGTGTAGGCGCATTCAGTGGCTGCACCTCTATGAAAGAGGTCGTATTGCCCCCATCAGTCGAATACATCGGTGACTCGGCTTTCGCAGGCGACAGCGAACTCGCTTCAATCATCATGGGCCACAAAGTGAAAACTATCGGTGAGAAGGCATTCGACGGTTGTCCCGCATCTACAATCAGCATCACAGCTCAGACTCCTCCGGAAGCGCCTAACAACGTTTTCAGCGTCTATACCGGTAAGCTCTATCTGCAAGGCCAGAAGGCTGTGGATGCTTATTACGATGCGTTCACCTGCTGGGACCGCTTCGACGGAGTTGTGATGATTGAGGCTACGGAAATCAAGTTGGATGGTGCTTCCAAGATTGAGGGGAAACCGGGTGATACCTTCCAGCTGAAGGCTACTCTTATGCCTGAAAATGTGACTCTTCCCCAAGTATTCTGGCGTTCTACCAATCCGGATATTGCAACAGTGGATAATACAGGCCTGGTCACCATACATGCCGATTTGAACGAAGTTCTTGCCCTCGCGGAAGATGACGGTGACTCCAACACCTGTAACATTATAGCCGAGTCACTCTATGCTGACGGCCCTGTCGTTGAACTTGACATCGTGAGAAACAACACCACCGTCATCAACAAGATAGAATCTGATACGAATGAGAATACCGAGATTAATCCTGCCCTGCCGATGGATGTATATGATATCAACGGCATTCAGCTATCAGACTCAATGGAAAATCTGACTCCCGGTATCTATATCGTGCGCCAAGGTAAAGCTGTTAAGAAGGTAGCTGTGAAATAAAGAACGGCTATAAACCCGGATATAGGCACAGGGCGGTTGAGAGAGATTCTCGGCCGCCCTGTTTCTTATGCAAAGGGGGGTGTTGCATGGGGGATATGTTGAGAAAATTGGGGACGGATGGGGTGTTATTGAGAAAAATGCGCTATATTTGTGGTTAGGTGGGATGGTGGCGATTTTTTATTTTCAGGGGGTATTAATTTGTTTCGTTGTGTTGAATATATATTGCTGCAATACGGGGGAGTATCTGGAGGTCGAGGGGGGTACCACACTGTCGCAGATAGCGGAGATGGTTTCGGACAAGCTCGCTTTCCGGCCGATTTGCGCTCTTGTCAATAATAAGATAGAGGGGTTGTCTTACTCGCTGTATGCGCCCAAGCAGGTTGAGCTGACAGATGACCGCTCGACCTTTGGCCGTCGTGTATATGTGCGGTCGCTCTGCATGTTGCTCTATCGCGCACTCGCCGAGGCCGATAAGTCCCTCTCGCTCCGTATAGAACACTCCATATCGGGCGGACACTTCTGCCGTCTGTTTGACAGTGATGGGCGCACGGTTCGTCCGTCGGAGTCGTTTCTTGCGACTCTGTCGGAGAATATGCACCGGCTTGTCGACAGGGATTTACCTTTTGAGCACCACGAGACCCTGACCGCAGATGCCATCGAAATCTTCCGCAACAGCGGTCTGCATTCCAAGGTCGAGCTGCTTGAGTCGCGCGATGAGCTGTACACGACATATTACACCCTCGACGGTGTGGCCGATTCATATTACGGCCCGCTGGCGCCGTCGACGGGTTTCATCGGTGTGTTCGCGCTCGCGGCATATCAGGATGGCTTCCTGCTGCTGCCGCCCTCTGCCTCAACACCGGAACGACCCGCGGAGACACATCCTCAGCCGAAGATGTATGCGGCATTCAAAAACCATCTGGACTTCAATAAGATAATAGGCGTACGCAATATCGGTCAGCTGAACGAGGCAGTCAGGGAACGACGCACCTCCGACTTGATAAATGTGGCTGAGGCGCTGCATGAGAAGTATATCGGAGAGATAGCGGCCCGTATAGCCGAGAGTAACGATGCCGGGGGAGCACGAGTGGTCTTTCTTGCCGGCCCGTCGTCATCGGGAAAGACCACGACCTGCAAGCGGCTTGCCATCCATCTGTACACCAACTGCAAGACGCCCAAGATGATTTCGCTCGATGACTACTTCGTCAATCGTGAGGACTCTCCGCGCGATGAGTCGGGGGATTATGACTACGAGTCACTTTATGCCCTTGACCTGGAGCGCCTGAACTCCGACCTGCACGCACTGCTGGAGGGTCGCGAGATTAATCTGCCGACATATTCATTCGAGTTGGGCCGACGCATAGAGCGTGAGCGTCCGTTGCGGCTCAATCATGACGATGTGCTGCTGATAGAGGGCATCCACGGCCTTAATCCCGAACTTGTGGGACGAATAGAGAGCGACCGTCTGTTCAAGGTGTATGTATCGGCTCTGACATCACTCTCGATTGATGACCACAACTGGATATCGACCACGGACACGCGACTGTTGCGCCGGATAGTGCGTGACCACCGCTATCGCCACACGTCGGCGCTGGAGACCATCCGTCGCTGGCCGGGTGTGCGTCGAGGTGAGGAGAAATGGATATTTCCGTTTCAGGAGAATGCCGACGCGACGTTCAACTCGTCGCTGCTCTTCGAGCCGGCGGTGCTGAAGCCGTACGCCGAGCCGTTGCTGCAGAATGTGCCCCACAACGTCAGGCAATATGCCGAGGCCTATCGCCTGCTGAAGTTCCTATCCTATTTCTCCACCATACCGGTTGACCAAATCCCGACAACATCACTGTTGCGTGAGTTTTTAGGCGGGTCGTCATTCCATTATTGATTGAGACATGAAAGAATTCAGCACCGAAAATATCGAGCAAATCGAACACTATATCGACGAACAGGACAGTTCGGCGGCCATCCGTGAGTTGCGTGACTATCACCCGGCGGATATTGCCGAATTGTTCCGTCATCTGAATGTGCGTCAGGCCGAATGGCTCTTCAATCTCATAGATGATAATGAGAAGAAGGCCGACGTTCTGATGGAGCTTGACGAGGAGGACCGCAAGAAGCTTCTGGAGAATATGGACCCGGAGCAGATAGGTGCCTTTATCGACCTGCTGGACACGGACGACGCCGTCGACCTTATCCAGGAACTCGACAAGGAGGACCGTGAGGAGGTCATACAGCATATCGATGATATGGAGCAGGCTGGCGACATCGTCGACCTGCTGCAATATGACGAGGATACAGCCGGCGGTCTGATGGGCACGGAGCTTATCGAGGTCAATGAGAATATGTCGATGCCGGAGTGTATCGCGGCGATGCGCCGTCAGGCCGAGGAGCTTGATGACATCTACTATGTCTATGTGGTGGATGATGACCAGCGTCTAAAGGGTGTGCTGCCGCTGAAGAAGATGGTGACGCACCCCTCCGTATCCCGCATCAAGCACGTCATGGAGAGCAATCCCATCAATGTGCGTACCGACACGCCGATAGAGGATGTAGCCATCGATTTCGAGAAGTATGACCTTGTGGCGATGCCGGTTGTGGACAGTATCGGACGCCTTGTGGGTCAGATTACTGTCGATGACGTGATGGACGAGGTTCGCGAACAGTCGGAACGTGACTATCAGTTGGCATCGGGTATATCGTCAGACGTGGATGCCGCCGACTCGGTCTGGGAACAGACGAAAGCGCGGCTGCCGTGGTTGCTGATAGGTGTTGTCGGCGGTATCGTCAATTCGCTGATACTCGGTGGCTTCGAGGCACAGATAGCGGCAGTGGCGGTGCTGGCCATCTTTATCCCTCTGATAGGCGGTACGGGCGGTAACGTCGGTGTGCAGGCTTCGGCAATCGTGGTGCAGGGTCTGGCCAACGGACGTCTGGAACTGAAGAACGCCTGGGGACAGATAGGTCGTGAGGTAGTGGTCGCACTGCTCAACGCGATTGTCATATCCGGTGCGGTGCTGGTGTATATCCTGCTGACGCAGCCGCACAAATATGCCGTGGCGGCAGCCGTGGCGGCGTCGCTGTTCTGTGTCGTAATCTTCGCGACAGTCTTCGGTACACTGGTGCCTCTGACTCTGGAGCGCCTCAAAATCAATCCGGCATTGGCCACCGGCCCCTTCATACAGATAACCAACGATGTCGTCGGCCTGATGATATATGTATCGATGGCGACCTGGCTGTTGCGCCTGCTCCCCATGTAATCCCCAATCCTAACGACCTTCAGGAGATAAAAGCCCCAAATAAAAAAAACGAAATATGACCAAACCCGCCGAGACTCCGCTGATGAAGCAGTATTACGAGATGAAGAAGAAGCATCCCGATGCCATACTTCTCTTCAGAGTGGGCGACTTCTACGAGACATTCTCAGAGGATGCAATCGCAGCCTCCGAGATATTAGGTATCACCCTGACGAGTCGCGGCAAGGGTTATGCGTCGTGTGTCGAGCTGGCCGGCTTTCCGCATCATGCTCTCGACACCTACCTGCCAAAACTGGTACGTGCCGGACGCCGTGTGGCCATATGCGAGCAGCTGGAGGACCCCAAGACGACCAACAAACTGGTGAAGCGCGGCATCACGGAGCTTGTGACCCCGGGCCTGAATCCGAACGACTCGACGTTGCCTCCACGTGAAAATAACTTTTTAGCCGGTGTCTACTTCCCGCGCAAGGAGAAGAAACCGGGAATTTCGGGCAATGTGGGTGTGGCCTTTCTGGACCTGACAACAGGTGAGTTTCTATGTTCGGAGGGCGACGCGGCATATGTGGACAAGCTGCTCAATAACATAGCTCCCAAGGAGGTGCTCCGCATGCGCGGCACGCGCGCACTGACCGACCAATACCTGAGCTACCGCTCGGTATATAACGAAATCGATGAGTGGGTATATACATACGATGCTGCCCGCGAACGGCTGTTGGCTCATTTCGGCACAGACTCGCTCAAAGGGTTCGGTGTGGAGGATATGGAGTCTGCCATCATCGCGGCGGGGTCGCTGATACATTACCTCGACTATACCAACCATCACAACGTCAGCCATATCCTCACGTTAGGTCGTATAGACGCTGACAAGTATGTCCGCCTGGACCGTTTCACCACACGCAATCTCGAACTGACCCGGCCTATATCTCCCGACGGAATGTCGTTGCTGCAGGTGCTCGACCGTACCGTTACTCCGATGGGGACACGCCGCCTGAATTTCTGGATTAACTTTCCTCTGCTCGACATCGAACAGATACGCCGTCGTCAGGATTGTGTAGAGTATATGTTCCGTGACCCGGCGACACGCTCGGCTATCGGGGAGACACTGCGCACTGTGGGCGACCTGGAACGTCTGGCCTCCAAGTTGGGGCAGGGACGGATACAGCCGCGCGAACTGCTGGCGATGCGCGACTCTCTGCGTTCGACCGCGACACTGAGACGGCTGCTGACATCCACCGAGTGCGAACCACTGGTCGAGACGGGACGCGCGATGTCCGACTGTCAAAGTGTGATAGACGACATTACCGCCACCGTCAATCCCGAGGCTCCGGCTCTCTTCAACAAGGGGAATGTCATAGCTGCGGGGGTCAATGGTGAACTTGACGAGCTGCGCGACATAGCGACTCACGGCCGCGATGCTCTGGCTGCAATTACCGAGAGGGAGATAGAGGCTACCGGCATCACTTCGCTCAAAATCGGCTTCAACAACGTGTTCGGCTATTATATCGAAGTGCGCAACACCCACAAGGACAAGGTGCCACCGACATGGATACGCAAGCAGACTCTGGTCAGCGCCGAACGTTATATCACCCCGGAGCTCAAAGAGTATGAGCAGAAGATATTGGGTGCGCAGGACCGCATCGCCATCCTTGAGGATGAGGAATACCGTAAATTGCTGGAACGCCTGTCGAAACATACGGATGCCATATATACCAATTCGCGTGCCGCAGCAGTCACGGATGTCTATATGTCACTGGCGGATGTAGCCGAGGATTACAAGTATGTCCGTCCTGTGGTCAATGATTCGCTGACGCTCAAGATTACCAACGGCCGTCATCCCGTCATCGAACGCCGGTTGCCGCCGGGAGAGCCATACATAGCCAACAGTGTGACTCTGGATTGTGACGGGACTCAAATCATCATCCTGACGGGTCCGAACATGAGCGGTAAGTCGGCATTGCTCCGGCAGACGGCGCTGATAGTCATCATGGCTCAGATGGGTTCGTTCGTTCCGGCCGAAGCAGCCGAAATCGGACTGATAGACAAGGTCTTCACCCGTGTAGGCGCGTCGGATAACATCTCCTCCGGCGAGTCGACATTCATGGTCGAGATGAATGAGGCGGCGGCCATCCTGAACAATATGAGCCAACGGTCGCTGATACTTTTCGACGAGTTGGGACGCGGCACCTCCACCTACGACGGTATCTCAATAGCGTGGGCCATTGTCGAGCATATACATGAGAACGGACGTTACCGCCCCAAGACCCTGTTCGCCACCCACTATCATGAACTGAACGATATGGAGAAGAGTTTCCGCCGCGTTGTCAATTATAATGTGACGGTACGCGAGATTGACGGAAAAGTGGTCTTCGTGCGCAAGATGGAACGCGGTGGTTCGGAACACAGTTTCGGTATTCATGTAGCCCGTCTGGCGGGTCTGCCACCGTCGATAGTGAAGCGCGCCGACCAGGTGCTGAAATCGCTGGAGAAATCACCCTCAACACCGGCTCCGGCGGAACGTGAGGGTTATCAGATGTCAATCTTCCAGCTTGACGACCCGATGCTCGAACAAATCCGCGAGGCGCTCTTGGGGATATCCATCGATAACCTGACACCTCTTCAGGCGCTGCAGAAACTTCACGAACTGCAGAGTCTGCTGACCGGAAAAGAATAATAAAAACGGGCTGAGGCCGTTTTTATTAAGTCATAAGTCATAGTTATTAGTGATTAGTTATGAAGGGATATAGAACACCACGTGACTCCGGGGGGCGGACAACGGCGGGCGGCCGGCTGATGGCAGGACTGCTGTTGGTCTGCAGCATTATCATGCTTGCGGTATGCGGTGGCTGTTCAACCAAGAAGAATACGGCCATATCGCGCAACTGGCAGGCTTTCACCACCCGATACAATGTCTATTACAATGGTGACGAGCACTATAAGGAGACTCTCAAGGCGATGGAGTCAGCCTATGAGGATGACTATACCGGAAATGTCCTGACTCATCCGGCCGAAGCGCGTGCTGACAGCAAACGTCCTCAGCCGACAGGAGACTTCAAGCGTACCATCGAGAAGATGCAGAAGGCCATCCAGCTGCACAGTATCAAGAAGAAACCGGCCAAACGCAATTCGTCGGCCAAGGAGAAGGCTTTCCGTGCCCGCGACGAGTTCAATCCCTTCCTGCACAATGCGTGGCTGATGATGGGTAAGGCTCAATATATGAACGGTGACTTCCTCGGCGCGGCCTCCACCTTCATGTATATCTCGAAGCATTTCACGTGGTTGCCGGATGTGGTGACCGAGGCGCGCCTGTGGCAGGTGCGATGCTACTGCGCTCTGGACTGGGACTACGAGGCTGAGAATGTCCTGAATCTCGTCAAGGAGAAAAACCTCACAAACAAGAGCCTGCGCAAGCTGTATGACCTTACTGCTGCGGGCTATTATGTCCGTACGGAGCAATATAAACGCGCACTCCCATACCTGAGCGCTGCCGCCAAGTCCGCCTCCGGAAGCCAGAAGAACCGCCTCTACTTCCTTTTGGGTCAGGTCTACGCGCAATTAGGCCAGAACAGCAAGGCATACGAGGCATATTCCAAGGCCGGAAGCGGAGTCTCGACAGCCTACCGCACCAAGTTCAATGCCCGCATCAAGCGCTCGGAGGTCTACACAGGCTCCAATATCCGCAATGAGGTGAGGTCGCTCAAGGCACTGACCCGATACGAGCGCAACCGCGAATATTTCGACCAGATATATTATGCCATCGGCAATCTGTACCTGAGCCGCAAGGATACGGCTGAAGCCAAGGCCAACTATATCCTCGCCGTCGAGAAGTCGACACGCGACGGTATCGACAAGGCGCTGGCACAGTTAGCGTTAGGCAACATATACTTTAACGAGCGCGAATATGTCAAGGCTCAGCCATGCTATTCGGAGGCTGTCCCCAAACTCCCGGACACTTACCCGGACTACGCTCAGATAAAGCGCCGTTCCGACGTGCTCGACCAACTCGGTCTGTATGCGGGCAACGTGGAACTGCAGGACTCGCTGCTGCGCCTGTCGGCCATGTCGGTCGAGGAGCGCACCAAGGTCTGCCAGAAGATAGTCGACGAGCTGAAGAAGCGCGAGAAGGAGGAGGCGAAAGCAGCCGCACGCGAGGAGTTTATGGCCAACCGCGAGGAGAAAGACCTGATGGGTGAATCGGCGGCTCCCGGTATGATGCTCAACGGTGACAAGTCATGGTATTTCTACAACACAATGGCCAAGAATGCCGGTAAGGCCGAGTTCCAGCGCAAGTGGGGCGCGCGCAAACTGGAGGATGACTGGCGCCGTCGCAACAAGACCTCCTACTCGGTGCAGGATGCCGAAGATGAAGCGGCCTCTGACGATGAAGCCGGCCTGAACGACGACAATATGACCGCACCGACCGACTCACTCTCCAAGGAGGAGAAAGAGTTGGCCGACAAGCAGAATGACCCGCACTTCGTAGAGTATTATCTCAAACAGATTCCGACGACCCCCGAAGAGATTAAGACCTCCAATGAAATCATACAGGAGGGCCTGTACAATATGGGTATCATCCTCAAGGACCGTCTGGAGGACTATCCCGCAGCGCGTACGGAATTTATGACACTGGAACGCCGTTATCCGGACAACACATATCGTCTGGATGTCTACTACAACATGTACCTCATGGCTGTACGTCAGAACGATGTTGCCGAGGCCGAACGCTGGCGTCAGAAGATATTGACGGACTTCCCGGAGTCGCCCTACGGCACAGCGATGCGTGACCCGGATTATTTCACTCACCTGCGCGAGATGCACGCCCGACAGGAAAGCATGTATGAAACGGCCTACGCAGACTATCTGGCCAACCGCAACCGCGACGTGCACAAACTTACCGAGCAGATGGAGACCGACTATCCGCTGTCGAAGATATTGCCCAAGTTCGTATTCATCGACGCTCTCTCATACCTGACGGAGGGGGACAATGAGAAATTCCGCGAACGTCTGGAGTATCTGCTGCAGAAATGGCCCGAAACGGATATGACTCCGATGGCGGGTGCAATCGTCAAGGGTCTCAAGGCGGGACGCGTGCCGCACGCCGGACTGTCGAACACCCGTGGCCTGCTGTGGGACACTCGCCTGACCGACAGCGATACGGAAACCGAAGCCGACGGACAGCCGGCCAACTTCGAGCGTGACCCCGAGAAACCTCAATATCTCGTATTGGCATTCCCGCGCGACTCCGTGAGCGCCAATCAGTTGCTGTATGATGTGGCCCGCTTCAACTTCTCCAGTTTTGTGGTCAAGGACTTTGACCTCGAACAGATGGCATTCGGCAATGTCGGACTGTTGATTATCAAAGGCTTCGACAACCTCCGCCAATTGGAACACTACCGCAGTGTGATGGCCGGCTCCGGGTTTGACCTCCCCGCGGCGGTACGTCCGATAATGATATCGAAATACAACTTCGAGCTGTTGCTGCGCGAGGGACGCTCCTTTGACGACTATTTCCGCTTCGAGGAGGAGGACGCCATAGAGCGCAAGGAGGAGGAAGTCTTAGGTCCCGACAACTCCGACCAACCCTCGGAGCTATCGGAGCAATCAGAGCTATCGGAGCAGTCAGAGCAATCGGAACCATCGGAGCAATCAGAGCTATCAGAAAAATCGGATCACTCAGAAAAATCAGATCTATCGG
>CAMWRB010000013.1 GCA_947176545.1 uncultured Porphyromonadaceae bacterium | reverse complement strand
CCATTATCTCTTTTAACCCGTATCATTCTCGCCAGTACAGATGAGGACGATTGGATTCTTGACCCCTTTGCCGGATCATCAACTACAGGAGTTGCTGCTAATTTATGTGGCCGAAGATTCTTAGGCATTGAACAGGAAAGCAATTTCGTAATAATGGGTAGAAATAGAAGAGAAGAACTAAATAATAAAGAAATTCGATTAAATTATCAAAATAAGCTTTCAGATCTGAGTTGCATAATTCAAAAGTCGCTTGTACAAGAACCTTCTGATTATTATGGAATAGACTTACCGTTTTAATAATTATGATTCTCCCAAATCATTGGCCAAGCTAATGCATCGATATTTGCTTTGGAAGTTCTAACTGTTAGAGAAGTCCTTTGGGATTTATTGAATATCTTACTATCTGCTTATTGGAGGGTAATGTGTCTGTAAAGGGTCGGTCCTGATGATATAATACAACAATACCGGTCTGCGAGAGATATCGCAGACCGGGGGAGTAAGAGTTTTTCTGAATTTCTTTATGTATAAGGACGGCTGATTTTTAGGCTTACAGACCCAATTATATAATTCCGGTCAGGCCGGCGGCGCCGGGATTGACGTTGGCGAAGGGTGCATCGCTGTTCAATTCTTTCTGGTCGTTCATGTTGCGCACCTCGGTGGCCAAAACTTTCTTTATGCTCTCCACAGCTTCGGCATCAAGACGGGGATAACCCTTATATTTGGCTGCATGAGCGGACTCGACTTCCGTCACACGCGGCGTCGTATAATAAGCGAATGTCTCTTCCGGAAAGAGTCCTACAAGATAGCTGTTCAGTTCCTTTTCGATGGCCGACAGACGTTCCTTGACTGCCGACTCGGTGTCCTGAATCTCATAGCTGTCCGAATGTCCGAATGATACGATATAAAGTCTCTTCTCTGTATTTTCCATAGTTCTGATATTTGATATTATTGTTAATTTCCATCCCCCGCAACCGAATATTTTTATTGAAGGGGGAACGGCTTTCTTCTATTATTAGAACGTTCGGAAGTGACAAATGGTTGTAGGGGAACGGGCGTCAAAAGTCATTGCCCTGTGTCGAGACGCTGCCAGTCGGCCTCAGTGTCGAGGTCGAGCGAACGTTCGGCAGGCATGACCAGCGGCATTATATGGTCGAAGCGTGTGATAGGCGAATGTCTCAGGGCCTCCACTCTGATGATATATATCGCTCCGTTAAATTCATATACCGGCGGAGCGTCCTGTCGCCTCGTGATGAGGCCATCCCCTTTGGAAATATGCAGACACCCTTCGGCATCGGGCTCGAAGAGGTTATAGTAAGGGTTCGCACCGGAAACACTGACCCCTACCACCATATCCGGAGCAGTGCTCTCATACAGTGCTATAGCATCGCGTATATCCTGCGGGTCACGCAGAGGGGACGTCGGCTGCAGCAGACATATGGTGTCATATACCCGTCCGGAGGCGGCGAGCGTGTCTATGGCATGGAGCATCACTTCGCGGCTTCCGGCCGTGTCGGTAGCCAGCTCATCGGGACGCATAAAGGGCACATCAGCTCCATATTGACGCCCTATTTCAGCATATTGTTCCGAATCGGTAGTCAATACTATATCCTCGTTTCTGAAGCCTGCCGCCTGAGCGTGACGTATGGAGTGGGCCAGTAACGGGAGACCGCGGAAGGAGCGGATATTCTTGCCCGGGATGCCCTTGCTGTTGCAACGGGCCGGTATCAATGCCAATATTGCCATAGTTAATGATTATTACTGTTTATTCCCTATATTTTATCTTTAAGCATGTCTCACTCCTCTTCCCCTCCCGACATATTGCGTGCGTTACGCTGCAGCCCCGCAAGTTTTGCCCGTTTTATGGGACTACCTCTGAAAATACGGCTGAACTCAGGCTGCGTCATATCCAACACATCTTCCCCTCTTAATGCCTCTATCTCGGGGCGCGGACGCAATCGAGACAGCACCTTATCTTCCCTGCTTTGAGCCGGAACTGAATTCATGGGACACGCCCGCAGACACAGCTCACATCCGAAGAGAGTGTTTCGTCCGGCCGGGGTCTTCATTGCCCGCTCTCCAACGCTATCCCAATCTCCGCGGTGCTCGATGGTGAGGTAACTTAGACAGCACCGGGCATCGACTCTCCCGTTGTCCTGCAAAGCACCCGCAGGACACGCATCGAGACAGCGCCGGCAGCCCTCGGGACAAAATCCCTTGCAGCTTCGCGACATTACCCCGGACATATCTGAAATATGCGACCTATCAGAGATTTCATACTTAGCCTCGGGGAGCTCAAGAGTTGTCACTATCTCAGCTAAAAAGACCCTGCTGCCGACTCCGGGCACACTTATCAATCCGTTGCGTCCTCTCACCCCCACACCGCACCTCTCTGCCCAATAGCGTTCCAATATCGGAGCTGAATCCACGCATATCCGGTACTCTCCTCCATAACGCTCTTTCAACGTACTGACGGCCTCGGACAAGACTCCCCTCAACACCTCATGATAGTCATCTCCCAGTGCATACGAAGCCACGATGCCTCGGCTTGCCTGATAGGGAAATGCTATCGAAATGACGGTACGCGCGCCCTCAAGCAGAAGTCGCGGGTCGAGACGCACAGCACGCCAGTTGTGCATATATTCCATGCCGGCGTTATACCCTCTCTCCAGCCAGTCATCAAGACCGTCGGCTTCACCCGCAGGCACAGGCATGGCAGGAGTTGTCCCTACGCTGCATGCTCCGGCATCATACAACACGCCGAAAATATCATCCCGCATCAATTCACCCTCATCCATATTGATTTCATTACTTCTTGCGCGATAGAGACTCGGGTACGGGGTCAAATCCGCTGCCACCCCAGGGATGACACCGGCATATACGTTTTACAGCCAGAAGACCGCCGCGGAGTGCACCGTGACGCGTCAATGCCTCGACCGCATATTGCGAACATGTCGGAGTATACCGGCATACAGCGGGAAAATGAGGGGAGATTGCTCCCTGATAGAAACGTATAGGCAGAATTAACGCCCGCGCTGCTATATGCGAAAACTTCCCTTTCATAAGTAAGTTGCAGAAATCAGCCAACAGTTATCCTTTTCATCAGCCGGGAGAGGAGTATCTCCATCTTGGTCTCTATGACACTCATCTCCACATTCTCGGAGGCCATATAGATAATTCCCACGGAGAGTGTCCGTAATGTCGGCACACTCTCGACAGCCCTGCGCAACACACGGCGACGCAGACGGTAGGCCTCACGTATACGGCGACGCATCAATACACGGTCCACGGCATGACGCCGCTTCTTCTTGGGAACGGTCACCATCATCTGCAGCGGAGCTATACCGGGAGGGATGTCTCCACGGAAGGAGGAGCGCAGTTCATCCTCACCGAGCGCACGCCACGTCAGGCGCAACGGGTACTCATACAGATTGTTGCGTCCTTTGAACAATCCCTCGACAAGCGTACGGTGGTGTAACCGTTCGGACTTGGGAAAGGTCAGTCGTTCCTTAACGCCCGGAGGTGGGCAAAACTCTTTTTCTATATCTATATCCGAATGCTGTATTGTATTCATAATATCATGAGTGTTTGCGCGACAGCAATCCCGACAGATAGGGCACCCTTTCATAACGCGCTATCACCAATACATATATCACAAGAAGCACTATCCGTACGGCGTATGTCAGCCACACAGACGTAAAACCGCCGGCTAACTCACCGACACCCCACAACATCACTGCGAGCAGGGTGTAGAGAACGAGACGTTTGACCGGATACGGTATCGGGTAATACTTCCGTCCTACGGCCCATGACAATACCATCACTACAAAATAGGATATGAGCGCGGCCCATGCCGAACCGATATATCCGTCGGGTATACCTATCAGAGGAACGAGCCATACGTTGAGACCGAACATCAACACGAAGCAGATTAGTGAGAAATACATTCCCCAACGTGTACGGTCCGTGAGTTTGTACCACACCGACAGATTGAAAAACACACCGGCGAACAGCTCGGCGAACATCATTATCGGCACTATCCGCAGACCGGGCCAATATGAGGCTGATTCAAAATGCTTGAGTATGGGGAGAAAGAATATGACGGCAAGGAATATCAGCAGTCCGAAGATGACAAAATAGCGCGTTGCGTCGGCGTATGCCTGACGGTTATCCTCCCCCGAACGCCGGGCCTGGGAGAATATGAAGGGTTCATACGCATAACGGAATGCCTGCGTGAACATAACCATCACAATCGCTATCTTGATGTTGGCGCCGTATATACCCACCATCGAGCGGGCGGCCTCCTCCGAACCTTCGAAGATATAAGGGATGAGTATCTGACCCATGTTCTGACTCAATATTCCGGCCACGCCCAACACAAGCAGAGGCCATGAATATGACAGCATACGACGCAACAAACTGAAGTCAAACACAGGATGCCGCATCGGTATCCACGGCAACAACGACAGCAGTATGACAACAGTGGAGATAAGATTGGCTACAAATATCCAGCCGATTCCGAATGCACGTCCTCCCAACGGTTCATAGAACCATGATATGAGACCGGGCGCAGACTCCGACAAATGCGGACATACCAGCAGGAAGAATAGATTGAGACCGATATTAAGCCCGATGTTAAGGAATTTGATGCCTGCGAATGTCCACGCCTTGTTGCGATAGCGCAGATAGGCGAACGGCAGATTGGTAAACGCATCGAGAGCCACCGTGATGCCCAGCATCCACACATACTCCGGATGGCGCGGCAACAGGAGTACGTCTGACACAGGACGGATAAACAGACTCAGCAGAATCATAAACAGGAGCGACGTCGAACCGACCGATATGAGCGTCGTCGTGTACACCTCCTGCGGACGCTCACTCTTGTTGGCAAAACGGAAGAACCCTGTTTCCATCCCGTAATTGAGGATAATCAGAGCAACGGCCGTGAAACTGTACAGATATGACACTATGCCATACTCCTCGGTGGGGAATATGTACACATACAGCGGAACAAGACACCAGTTCAGAAACCGGCCTATGATGGAACTCAGGCCATAGACGGCCGTATCCTTGGCTAAACTACCTAACTTTCCCACCTTGATTGATTTTGTAATTATAACGGAGTCTGCCTCACAAGAAATATTTCAGAATCCTAACAACGAATCGTCATCGAAAGCGCGCGTACGGCCTAAATGTTTGTATGCAAGTGGAGTGACTTCGCGACCGCGCGGTGTGCGCTTGATGAATCCCTCCTTGATGAGGAACGGCTCGTAGACCTCCTCTATAGTACCGGCATCTTCGCCCAATGCCGTCGCTATTGTCGACAGACCGACCGGGCCGCCATGAAATTTATCTATGATGGTGAGCAATATCTTATTGTCTATCTCATCGAGTCCGTAGCGGTCTATATTGAGAGCCTCCAGAGCCCGGCGTGCTATCGGAAGAGTGATGTATCCGTCACCCTCGACCATGGCGAAGTCACGCACGCGCCTGAGCAGCGAATTGGCGATACGGGGAGTGCCGCGGCTGCGCAACGCTATCTCGAGGGCCGCGTCATCGGCTATACCGGTACGGAGCAACCCTGCTGACCGCCGGACTATCCCTTTGAGCGTATTATGGTCATAATACTCCAGATGGCAATTGATACCGAAGCGTGCGCGCAGAGGTGCGGTCAGAAGACCGCTGCGGGTAGTGGCTCCGACCAATGTGAATGGTGACAGGGTCAGCTGCACGCTTTTGGCCCCCGGGCCTTTATCGAGAAGGATGTCGATACGGTAATCCTCCATCGCCGAGTACAGATACTCCTCTACAATCGGATGCAGACGGTGTATTTCGTCTATGAAGAGGATGTCATGCGGTTCCAGACTCATCAATATACCGGCAAGGTCGCCGGGTTTGTCAAGCACCGGTCCGGATGTGACCTTAAATCCGACACCGAGCTCATTGGCCACGATGTTTGAGAGTGTGGTCTTTCCCAGCCCGGGAGGACCGTGCAGCAACGTGTGGTCAAGAGCCTCACCACGCATAGAGGCGGCTTTGACGAAAATCCGCAGATTGGCGATAATCTTTTCCTGACCGGTAAAATCGTCAAAACGCACCGGACGTAACGCTCTCTCTATATCCTTATCCGACTCGGAGGGAGCACCCGCCTGATTATGTATGTCAAATTCGTTCATGAATGTGTCGATTGTTGTGGGAGCGGACTTTTAGTCCCGGGCTTGGCATCAGAGACTGAGCAGTTCGAGCTCGTCGCGCAACTCCATGCCCGACAGATGGCGACGGCGTGAGAATATACGGGCCAGTTCGTCAATGGCCGGGCGCAGACGCGGATTGGAAAATACGCGCAACTGCCCGTAATAGGTCTTGTCATAGAAGCTTTTGACCTCATCCTCCTCCAGACCGCAGGTCTCTTTGCCCTCTTCGGCGATACGGTCATATACCTCCGAAATGACCTCAGCCGGAATTTCCTCGTTGAGACGCACGAGTGAGCGGGCCATGACGTTGGAGATGACCATCGAGGCCGTGATGTGGAGATTGCGCATCAACATTTCCCATACAGCCTTGGGCGAAACTGCGGGAGCGCTCGTAAAGTAATATTCGTTGGAGAATGTGACCATCGGACCGTCCGCATCAAGCGAGAACTCCACGACACGGTCGATAGCATCAAGAGCAGCCAGAGATATAGCCATGCCGGCGAGGCCGTAGGCTCTGTCATCTTCGTTGGCGTAATTTAGTGTGAGTGACATAGCATCCTGAATTTAAAATAAGATTGAAACGCCGCCATACAACGTTATGCCTTCGGAATTGAGCGACGGAAGCAGAACCTCGTGACGGTTCAGCAGATTGGCTCCGCGCACACTCACTCCGAACCTGTCGGTAACATGCCATGTTGCCGAGGCCTCGAGCGCCGATATGGACGGCAGAGGGGTGAGCTCATTTACATACTCCGACCCTCCATTTATTATAACGTTGCCGCCGCTCTGTTGTTTGACACACTGCGTGATGTTTCTGTCGGCACGCAACCGGTAGGCGACCATGAGCTGAAGCTTACTTATCGGACGGCATGAAACCTCGGCATCCACCAGCCATTTCGGGCGGTCAAGGCCGTTGAAATAGCCGTGTTTCTCACTCTGCGGCTGATAGGAGGCCGCCGCTGATATGCTGAAGACCTCACCGAGCGAATACCTCAATGTCAGACCCGCGCTGACACCGGACAGGTTGATGCCGCGCATATCCGTCGGATGCAGCAACTCATTGTTGAGCAACGCACCGTACCATCCCTCTGTCGGAAGATGCATCGTATATTTGAATCTCCCCTCCAGGCCGGCCGAGAAACCGCCGAACGGTCCGAACTCCAGTCCTAAACGAGCATCTACGGGTGTGTAAATCGGCTGGGTGCTCAGCAGATAGGGAGCGCAATAGGAGTCCCACTGTTCGGAGAGTGCGAGCGTATGGGCCTGATTGCCACCGGTGGCATGTGCATAGAAACCCACACTGCGTCCGCGCACATCGAAACGTACGTCGGGAGCAAAGTGGAATACACCGTAATGGGTGTCGGGAGCGGCTCCGTCTGCATTGGCGGCTATATCCACATCCACGCCGAGACGCAAACGCATCTGTTCGCGTTTCATCTCATAATAGGGTGTCAGGCTCACCAATCCATAGTTGGCCAAGGCATTATAATCGGCCGACGCGCTATTGAACAGAATATCGGCGACACCATCTATTCCTACAGTGGCATTATCTCCCCACACAAAGGCGTAACCTCCTTCGAGACCGAGGTCAAACTCGCGCTGTCCGTCGCGATAGCCGAAGTATCGGCCGCGCACAGCCGCGTTATATCTGGAACCGCGGAGCACGAGCCTGTCGGAGTTCCAGCCAATCCGGAATGCCGCGTCGTTGAGTGTCTGTGTGGGCATACTCCCGTTGCCGGCGGGTATGAAGGCGTAATAATTGAACAGGCCGAGACGATACTGCACTCCGGCTGTGAGCGTACCGGCATCACCTATACGACGGGAATAGTCGACACCGAGAGACTCCTGATATGAATATCGGCGGGCATCGATACCGGAATTGGGACGCCAGAGCGAGGTGGAGTTATGCTGCAGCCACACCCCGAGACGCTGCACGTCATCGGAAAGCGGGGTCACACCGGCCGAAAGATTGGAATTGAGCCACGAGCCGAGCGACAGGTCGATATATCCGCGACCGGCATAGCGCGGACGCTCGGCACGCCATCCCGTCGAAGGGAGCGGAATATTGGACGGGGTGAAGTCGGCACCGACACCGTCGAGAGCGTACGGCATCGCCGAGCGCTCCGGCTGATAACGCACCACCGGAGGCAACATATTGATGCGGTCCGGATGTATCACATCGGGCATATACTCACCTTCGACCGTCACAGACCCTTTCAGATGTTGAGCCGCAGCCGTTGCCGGAGCTATTAGAGCCGGCAGCAGTAACGCTGCCGCGTAGATATATCTTGGCTTCATTTCCTCAGTCGTTTGATACGTTTGGTTATCATGTCGTGGATATCGAGTTCACGACCCGGATAGTTCTCTTGCAGACTCTCGAGATATTCAAGAGCCAGATATGGTTTACCGGCCTTCTCATATGCATCGGAGAGTACGATAAATGCGCGTGCCACCCAATAATTGTGAGGCGACCCGGAGGTGGTAAACTCTTCCATATTGTCGATAGCCTCGGTGACATGACCGGAGGCAAGCAGATACTCTCCTAATGCCACCGCTGCTTTGGAGCCGTTGAGAGTCTGAGGATTGAGAGCCAGACCGCGCAGGATTTCCTCACCCTCGGCACGAGCGTAGCCGCTGTGGGAATCAAGCAGAGCTTTGGCCTCGATGTATGTCGCCTCCTCGACACTCTCCGTGTCGAGTCCACCGGAACGCTTGGCCATACGTGCGTAACGCAATTGTTCATCAGCGTTGTCTGTAGAACGCATGATGCCTACATATGCCTCGGCCACGAGTTCGGCTGTGCCGGTCTTCTCAAGTTTACGGAACGCTTCGAGCGCACCCTTGCGGTCGCCCTGACTGAGCAGTTGACTGCCAAGCTGATAATATGTCTCACCCAGACGGCGTCCGGTCTCACGCTCGGGATACCGGGTCACAAGACGCTCGTACACCCCGGCAGCCTTGTCATGCCGGGACTCGGCCGTATATGTCTCTGCAAGTTCTTCGAGAGCCTCCGACATCCAGCGTGAGTCGGGATACTGCCGCTCAAAATCCTCAAGTAACTTAATCTTGCCGCTTATGTCACCGCGCACGCCGATAATCTGTGCCTGTCGCAAGGTGGTGTAGTCGGCACTCCGGCCCTCCCCTTTCAGAGTCTGAAACATGGAGAGCGCACCGCTGTAATCCCCCAGATAATATTTGCAGTCAGCGAGCCGCAGACGTGCATCCGTGATTATATCTTCGGGTAAGCGCGATGTGGTGCGCGCCTGCACGACCTCCTCAAATTCGCGGGCTGCGGCACTGAATTTATTCTGCATCAGCAAGGCATATCCCAGGTCATAGCGGGCCAACGAGCGCGTCCTGTCTGTCAGACCGGCCTTCAGCGCGCTGCTGTATGCGTTGCCGGACGCCGTGTACTGTTCCAGTCCGTAACGTGCGTCACCAAGCCACATATATGCCTGAGCCGCCAGGTCGCTATTGCTACCGGCAATGCGCACACACTCATCGAGCAATTCGGCACCCCTCCTGTATTCACCACGGGTCACCGCCGATGTGCCGGCACCATACAGCACTAAGGCACGAACGGCCAGAGCCGACGCATCGGGACGACGTATCCGGTTGATACTCTCCAAAGCTTTATCATACTCGCCGCGGCTGTAGTAAAATTCCGCCAACGTCTTATCTACCGCCGGAGAATATTCCGAATCGGGATATAAAGCTGCAAATTGCTGCAGCAGGTCCATAGAATTGTCAAACGGGACATTGCCACCGCGCATCCTCGCGCCTACATAATTATAGAGTGCTGTTTCGGCCACTTTGGGGTCGAAATTCATACGGTACGCTTTCTCGAAGTTGATGGTCGCCGACGAGGGATTTCCCTGAGCGGCTGCTATCTGACCGAGATATAGATATGAACCCTGTGCGATGGCATCGCGCAGGTCGGTCAGAGATGAGAAGAGACTCTGGGCCTCATCATACCGGCCGGCCTCGTACAGGCATGCTCCCAAAGCATACTTTGCGTCATCAGCCGCACTGTCGCCGGCCGCGCGCACATATTCCTCCAGATAGGGACGAGCCTTGGCATAATCACCCAATTCGTAGTAGCTCAGACCTATGACCCGCTGTGTGCCCGGTATGATATCGCTGTCAGCATTCTCCGACAGCAAACGTTCACCGGACTGAATGGTGTTTTGCCATTCACCGGCACCGAATATCAGCTGACAGATGTAATATTGCGGACAGATGCCGTCCGAGTCAGGGTGTACACGCTCAAACTTGCGCAACGCTTCGGCAGAACGTCCCTGAACATAGTCGATATAGGCATCATAGTAAGTGGCGGCGTTGGCATATTCGCTCTTTGAACTCAGCGCACGGAACAACGGGCGCGCCTCGTCATAATATCCGCATTTGACCATCGCCAATGCGCGCCGATACGTGTATTTATCGCCCATCGGGCCACCCAGAGCATTCAACGGCAGTCGGTTATATATCTCCAGAGCTTCCGGATATTTATGAGCATACAGATAGAAGTCACCCAGCATGAGGGTAGCCTCGACACCGCGTGCCGAAGCCGGATAGGAGTCTATAAACGCATTGAGCATCTCCTCGCAACGGGTATCGCCTGTGTGGAAATATGCTGAGGCCAAAAGGTACAACCACTCCTCGCTCTGTTCGGCAGACAGGGGTACCGCTTCCGTACTGATGCGGCCGAGCTGGTCAATCGTACCGGCATAATTGGCCGACTCAAGCATCCGCCGACCACGCGCCAGATAGCCGACATCATCAGCGCTAAGCAACAAGTCACCTCCGGGGAGCGATGCTGATGACGACAACGTCGCGCCTATTGCTAACACTACCGGCAATATATGTTTCATACTTTATTCTTATTATGAAAAGTTGAGATGTGCCGAGCTTTTTTCTCGGGGCGGATTTCGTTCAGGTTCATAAAGATACCGGTCTCCTCGACATCCCCGAACTCATCATTGACCGCCGTACCGAAGACACGCATCGTCGGCGACAATGCCATGTAGGCATTTATCAACGGCGGAATGGTCTTGCCATGCTCGCGCAATTTGCGTATCAATATCTTGTAGTCCTGCTGGAAGTCGGTTCCGTCAAATACATGCTTCACCTCCTCGCTGTCGGCCTGACACGGCAACGGCTCAATCGGCCAGACCAGCCTGTCGGGGTCATGGAAATACTTGTGCATGAAACCGAGTATCAGGTCGCGGTCTTTCTCCCCGAAAGCGGGATACATCGTCACCTTGCCGAACAGATATTTTATTTCGGGATAGAGCACGGTCAGCGCGCCGAGTCCGTCCCAGAGATTGTCAAGCGCATAGAGGCCCTTGGTACCCGCCTTGCGGCTTTGATAACCGGTAGCGACAAAACTGCGTCCCAACTCGATGGTATGAGGAAGATAATCGTTGATGAACTTCTCAGAAAACCGGAACATGTGTGAGGTAGCTATACGCGGAACACCGGGGGCTGTCATACGGATATCCTTGCCTAAGATGAAGCGGTAGCCTCCGACAATCTCACGTGCATGCGGGTCCCAGACTATCAACTGGCGGCAGGGAGGGTCCATCAGGTCGTATGAATCTATATCACACTCCAACCCGGTGCCTCCGCCGGCATCCCTGAATGCGATTTCGCGCAGCCGGCCAATCTCACGCATGGTCGACGGCGAAGTATGGGCATCTATTATGTATATCAGGTTTTCACCCTTGTTGGACGTACGCAACAATTTATCCGGCGTCAGTTCGGCCTCGATGGCTTCGCGGGCCACCTTGGCGATGATGTCAGATTTGATATGGTCTGCGGATGATGACGCGGGGATTGATGCCACCTCCTCCTCTACACTAACTGCTTTTGACTGCATGATAACAAAGATATAGATTTTTTTTCATATATCCCCAACCACGCCCCTAAAATCTACATCAACCGCCCGAAGGCAGGCACAAAAAAAACGGCATATATTCACATACACGCCGCCAAAACAAAATTATGAAAAACATTCAACGCTTAGAGTCTCAACGACTCCTTTTCTGTCCTACTAAAATTACCCTATGATTGATGCATTATTCTAACTTGGTAGAGCCTCTTGTCGGATTCGAACCAACGACCCCGAGATTACAAATCACGTGCTCTGGCCAACTGAGCTAAAGAGGCGATTGGATGAGCTTACTACATCGCACCGCTCAACCTACTACCCTTGCTTCGGTCAAGACCTGGGGGATTCGAAGGGAGCTGGTCGTGCAGGACTCACCCGACACAAAATTATAAAATCTTTTTTACATCACAATATTTTTTGATAAAAAAATGTGGATTTTCTGCTTTTTTTTCATTTTTCATAAAAAATCCGGCACTTTTCACCACTTTTTTATCAATTTATCTCCACTGAAACATCTTTCAGACATAATCCCCCGCAATACGGGTCGGGCCGGTATTGCGGGGGAATCATCTATTCTTTATCAATCGGCTCAACGGGATTTCCGCAGTTCCAAACGGTCGATAAGGGCATGATTGGTGGCAAGATTCATATTACTGTCCTCTGGATTATATCTAATCTCGATGTGATGTCGTCCTTCGCTCATAGGCACACGGACGCTGCTCGACGCTCCCCAATCATTCCAGTTGGCGACACCGCGTGTCGGCATCACTATCGTACCGACATCCACGCCATCGACTGTCACGGAACGTATCGCTGCCTTGTTCTCCGTATTGACCGGGCCGTTGCCGTTGGCATAACGGATGACAAGCATATATTCACCGGGGTCGCTAATATCGACGTCGTAAACTGCCGGAGCGGTTGTCATATCCGTCTCGACAAATCCGGAACCGGTATAGCCTGCGAGCGCTTCCTGCGGCTCGTAGCTGACCTCCGAAGATGACAGGCCGGTCACCTCTGCATCCCCCTGCACGATAATGAGAGGACGATTGTCACGGGGTTGAGACGCGAACGACTCCACACCGTCGCTGCTCACACCGATGACCTGCCACTCTCCCGGAGCCGTAGCGTCCCATGACGTCTCACGGGTTTCGGCCACGACCTCTCCGTCGCGCAACACCTTATAATACGCTATATATTCGATGGGATTCCAACGCAGCAAGGTCTTGACCTCACCGCCGTCAGCCACGCTCTCCATCCATGTGATTGGCGTCAGCGGGGCTTTGACATTAGATGTATGATTGACCGCCATCGCCGGAATCGGCTCATTGTCCATCCTGACAACGATTGTGTGGTCACCTTTTAATTTTTTGGCGGGAATGACAGCAGAGGGGTTGAGCGGTCTGCCGTCAAGCGTCATAGAGGCCACCTTGGCTCCGTATCCCTCAACGGTGATGTCGAGACGACCGTCACGATACGGGAAATTCTCCAGTCTGTTCACCCCCTCGAATGCCTTGGGCACAAAAGGCTCTATGCGCAGACCATCCTTGTCATAGTTTATGCCGAAGAGTATGCGGTTGGTGAGTGCGAGATTGCCCGACAGACTCCACAGCATGTTGGATGAGTTGAGCTCTGTGTAATAGTCGCCGTTGTCGAGATTAAGGTTCTCCTTATTGGTGGCGAAGAGTGCGGCCGGGCGAATTACCGAGCCGATACCCTCCAAGACTCCCTGCTCGTTGTCTGCCTTGGCCTGTGCAAGAGTCCAATATGAGGCGACAAACGGCCATAGAGCATTATTATGATAGTTGGGGATATCAGCTATCTGCGGAAAGAAAATCGCCGGTCCGAAGGGTGTGACTGGTGTACCCTGTGAGATACGTCGCTGACGTTCGGGTGAGGCGACATCATAGAGAATGGCCAATGACTCACCGAGAGTCTCGGCACGCGGATTCAGTATCTTATTGTCCACACCATATGTGTACATACCCCAGTAATCCTGACCGGGAACATCAAAAGTTTTCTCGATGTTCAATGCGAGTGTGTCAGCCTTTTCGGCATATTCGGCTCCGAGAATCTTTTTACCCAGCAGATAAGCCATGTCGGAGGCCGCACGCAGAGCGGCACAGTACAGGACGTTGGTATTCATCGCCTCACTCTGCGAGATGTCGGCGGTCTGCATCCAACGGGGGTAACTCTGTTCGCGCCAGTCTATGAAGGAGGTCTCCCCCTTGACGAGTCCGCGTTCCGAATAGATTGTCGCCTCATCCTTGGCCAGACTGCGCTCCACTATCGGAAATACCTGTTCGAGCCACTGACGGCTACCTGTGACCTTGTACAGTTCCCAGGCGGCGAGTGTCCATATCATTCGGTCGGTAGAGACGGGCCAGGCGCCTCCGCTGCCGGTGTCCTGAATGATTTGACCCTCGGCATTGACTTTCTTCATGAGGCTTATCATTGAGGCCTCGGGCTGTAACGCAGCCATCGAGAGGATGATTGAATAGGAGACATCGCGTGTCCACACACCGGCCCACTCCTTGCCGGTACGCAGTGTCGTGTCGGGTTCCACGGCATTGACCATCTCGTCGAGACCCATATTGTAGACCGCCTGCAGGAGTTTGTTGTCAGTATGGAATACAGGATATGCCTCAAGATTATTCTTGCGCCTCCATACCTGCTCGACGGGCATGAAATATCCCGGCCGGCCATGATATGTGGACTTTATTTCATACGGGCTGACGGCCCACGCCTTGAATTGGTCCTGATAGAGTGTATCCCCCTGCCAGCGGTAGGCCTGAGTGGCCACATACACCGGACTTTCATCAGCTCTGTCGGCAGCGGCCGGAATTGCTGCAGTGGCGACAGCTGCAGCTGCCACAAGCAGACGGAACGATTTTTCTCCTCTTTTCATAAATTCTTATATATATAGGCTGTAGTGGTTTGGACTTAAAATATCAAAAGCTCTGAATTCAGCTTCTTATCTCTTCTTATGCTTGCCGGACTGTCGGGCCGTGTTACGACCATGACTCTTGTTGCGCTCACGACGGGGCTTGTTCGGATTGCCCTTGTCGGTGATGAGGGCGAAGTCGAGCTGCTTGCGGTCGAGGTCCGCACGAGCCACCTGTACCTTGACCCGGTCTCCGAGTGTGTAGCGGGTATGCGTATTGCGACCTATGAGACAGAAGTTTTTCTCGTCAAATTCGTAGAAGTCATCATTGAGGTCACGAACCGGCACGAGCCCTTCACACATATTGTCGTCCAGCTCCACATAGAAACCCCACTCGGTGACACCCGATATGACGCCGTCATATATCTGACCGAGTCTGTCCTTCATATACTCTACCTGCTTGTAACGTATCGATGCGCGCTCGGCGTTTGCCGCCAATTGCTCCATATCGCTGGAGTGCTTGCACTCCTCGATGAGTTTCAGTTTGTCGGCACTGCGTCCTCCATCGGCATACTTGGCCAGAAGACGATGAACCATCATATCCGGATAACGCCGTATGGGCGACGTGAAGTGAGTATAATACTCCATCGCCAGACCGTAGTGACCGACATTGTCGGGTGTATACACCGCCTTTGCCATAGAACGGATAGCCAGAATGGAGAGCATGTTCTCCTCCCCTTTTCCTTTTACATCCTTGAGCATACGGTTTAGACTCTTGTTCACCTGTCGGGCCGTTCCCTCGGGATTTATCTTGTAGCCGAATCGTGACGCTATCTGGGAGAAGTTGGTGATTTTCTCCGTGTCGGGTTTGTCATGTACGCGATATACGAAATTCTTTGCGCGACGACCGTTCTTGACCTTGCCTATAG
>CAMWRB010000012.1 GCA_947176545.1 uncultured Porphyromonadaceae bacterium | reverse complement strand
GGTGTCTTACGACGTGCGGGTTCGAGTCCCTTCGTGCGCACAATATATCTAACCCACATCATACGACGATTTTATGGCTGAGTCAATATAGCAGACTCAGCCTCTTTTTATAATATCCGCAGTCTTTTATAATCTTTTGATTCAACCGTACGGACAGGTAGTTTGTTTATAAGACAGGAACACGGAGATAGAATGAGTAAACGTACACACCATGCGTTTGGATATATTCTTCTCATTTTATGAAAAACACTTAAAATGATTGTATTATGGATACAGACAAGATTAATGCCCTCAAAGAAGATAAGGGTGTGGTATTGGTAGAGTTTTACGCCACATGGTGTCCTCATTGCCAAAAGATGATGCCGGTTGTGGCTGATGTCAAAGCCCGGCTCGAAGGTCGTGCGAATGTTTATCAATTTGATATAGACCAAAATAATGAACTTGCCAACGAGCTGAAAGTAAATTCTATTCCTACCTTTATCATATATAAGAATGGTGTGGAAGAATGGCGTGCATCCGGAGAAATGGATGGAAACGTGCTGGTGTCTAAGGTCGAGGAACAATTATGACTCTTTTTCACCAGCTTAGTGAAAGTTCTTGGTGTCCCGCACACGAATACGTACAGCGACATGGCGTTCAATAATATGACGTTCATGCCGCTGGTCGGATATTCAAGACTCCCTGACTCTTATCGGGCCTGACGGAGCATATAGACCTGAATCATAGCTTTCAGTCGTTCGGACATTGACGCTGAAATATCACCATACTCCGGTTTATTGACAAGATTGTCAGCCATTGCCACATCCGCAATATGATACAGGCCGACAGGCTTATTCCCGTCAAATTGGAGTACATAATCACCCTCTACCCATTGATATACGTTATTGATGGAGTTTACAGCCCATAGTTTATCTGACGGACACCCGAGCAGGTCAGCTCCGTATGCCACAAACTCCTTATCATATCCCAGCAAGTGCAGCAGTGTGGGCATGATATCTATCTGCTGAGCAATCCCGGACCGTTCACCCGCCTCCAAACGTCCGGACGGGTCATATATCAGCAACGGGCCGTGGAATGCACCGATATCACTCTTATACTCATCGTAAGCACGGGCATTTGTATGGTCATTGGTGATGACAAACAGGGTGTTGTCATACCACGGTTGCTTTGCCGCAGTTTCAAAAAATCTGCGCAATGCCATGTCGCTGTAACCAATCGTTTTATGAATTGGGAGCTCACCCGCGGGAAAATATCCTTCATATTGGCGCGGCACGCGGAATGGATGATGACTTGACGCAGTGAAGACCGCTGTCATGAACGGCTGAGGGAGTTCCGACATCTGCAACACGAAGTATTGCAGGAACGGCTCATCCCATATGGCCCAATATCCGTCGAAATCGGCATCCCCTCTGAATCTAACATCGTTATTGAAGTCTTCCCTGCCGTAATATCTCCCGAATCCAACCAATCGTGCAAATCCGTCGAAACCCATACTCCCGGTGCGGGCACCATGAAAAAATGCGGTTGTATAGCCTTCTTTATTCAGAAGAGCCGGAAGACCGTCTATCGGCTCCATTGCGGAAGACGTCAGGATGAAGGGTTTGCCGAGCTTGGGAATCGATGCCAGGATGGAGGGCATGGCATCGATACTCTTGGTCCCGTTGTCATAACTGTGACGCCAGCGCATACTTACATTTACAAGTGAATCCATAAAGGGTGCATAGCTGACAGAACGTGTCCCGAGGACCTTACGGTTCAGGGAGCCGATATACTCTTCACCGAAGCTTTCAAGTATTATTATGACAACATTACGACCTTTGAACAATATACTGTCACCCTCGGCGGGTATGCGTGCCTTGTGTTGAGGTGTAAATATTTTCTCCGCCTCCGCATCATCGGCAAAATAATGAGGATTGACATACGATTGGGAATTGATGGTGCGCACGAGCGCAAAGGGAGTGTTGAGTATGAGTGATGTCTCGGCCGGACGATGCGCGAATGCGTTGGCATTGGAGAGGGCAATAGGTCTGATATCACGATGTCGCCACCCTCCTGCCGGAGCCGTCGCCAATGACACAATCGCCCCGACAGCGGCAATCACGGCCAATATTTTTCGCGATGACGAGAAACAAGCCCATGAAATATAACCGAGCAATAAGGCAATGAGATACAGATACCAATGATTTAACCATCCTCCTCTGATTCCGGAGGCCACTATACAGACCGCAATCACAAACCCTGCAATAGAGACAATATAGTAAGCACGTCCGCCCCGACAGGTTATGCCGGAATACGGGGTGATATAGAGTCGCCACATTCCCCATATAACGACTACGACAAAAATGAGCAGATACCAGTGACGGATTATCTCTACTCCGACAATTCCGACAAGGTTGCTCTCATTGCCAAACTCACTTAACGTATCCCATGTCGTGCGCCTGAGAGTATATGGAAAAAAGACCGAGTCAGCCACATTGACAAGCAAAGCCAACGAATTGACTATGATAAACACCCATTTGCAAACCTTGTAATATCCGGAATGTTCCTTGTAATGGAGTGGCAACAGCATCATCAGGATATATACGGCATTCGTATACATAATCCCCGGGGTATCAAATACCATACCGGAGCACAGAAGCCGTGGTAAATCAGCAAGCGGAACGACCTCGCCGAAATAGCTGTAGTTCTCAATCCAATATTCGATTCTTGCGACAGCATAGACCACGAACAGCAGCAAAATATTGTAAGCCGTGGCAATCCACGGAGCTGCACATCCGGAACGACGACCGGCCAAAAGTTCTCTTACTGACATGTACGTACTCAATCAGATGTTATGGTAACCTGCGATATACCTGAACGCGCTGTTATCAACGGATAGTATTGACTCTGTGCAGTTGCAGTCCCGGAGGAATAAAGTCCGTCACGGTCTGCTGTCACCTCGTAACTCAATACATGGACTCCCTTAGGAAGGTGGTAGATGTAGATATTGGCATATGAGTTCCGCTGCTCACGCACAAACCACACTCCATCCTCACTCCGGTAGCCGGTCAGCTGCTCCCTCGGTTCCATCCATGCACCTCTATCATCGCGTATCTGCAGATAGTCAAGGTCGCGGTCGGTGGTCAATGTCAATGTCACACGCACGCGGTCACCTTTGGCAAATCTGTCTGACGATTTGCCTACGGATGAATATACAGAATCGGCAAGTATCGGATATAGCGCCTTGGTTATCTTCAATTGCTCCATAGAACGAGGTTTGATATCCTTGAAGGGTGCGATATAGCTTGATATGATGCCTCCCCAGGCGGGAACTCCTCCGGGACGTTCGATTTCCAGCCGCTTGCCTGATACCTCGGCGGGATTAAGATTAATTACCATAGAACCGGGCAATGAGGTGTATCGAGACAAGTCAAGTGGCTTACCGCCAATCCTTATCACTGCCCTATTGGAGAGGATGGAACCGTCCGTATCAATTCCGGACAGTACAGCCTGTGCAGCAATAATAACCTTGGCCGAACTCAGACTCATATGCCACTCCTGAGACTGCCGGGAGAGTAAAAGATATTGCTGCAGCAGCGGTATATCGTTAGCTTCGGGCATAATCTTACGGAAAGCTAAAAGTGCTATAGCCGAGGAGAGAACGGGTGATGTACGCGACAGACTGCCGGTCGCACCGTCAAACCACTCCCCTTTTGCCGGAGACGTTGAAGCGAATTGCTGCACGGATTCCATAATCTTTATTGCACATTCACGCTCGCCGTTCTCATACAGCATCATAGCGGCAACACACTTCATTGTAACATCATAAGATTTCCATTCTTTTTTAATCAAAGAGATTACATCACTCTTTATAGCCGAAACAATTCGGGATTCCGGAATATTAAACCTGTCTCTGATATAAAAATATTCAACGTCCGAATATCCGGGCTCATATCTGCGCTTGGCATTCTTGGCAAGGTGCCACTCTCTCTCCATTTCAGAATCACAATATCCCACACCACCCTTTATCAACGATTCCGTATCGTCCGGCAGGTCTTTCGTCGAAAGCATTGCGGCAAACCGCCACAATACCTCTCTGGTAATAAATATGGATGACGGCATTCCGGAACACCAGCTCCAGCCACCGTTATCTCCCTGTAATTCTCTGAGACGCTTTAGCAATGATGATATGGTATTATCGACCTTGACACGCTGTGTCAGAGTCGAGATACTGTGCATTCTTTCTGTCTCCGCAGAAGCATTGTTGAGCCAGGGGGTGGCTCCGATAGCATCTATCTTGAGATTCTCATTGAGCGACAACGGAGAGGTCATTACAGTTGAATCGGCACTACGGGATATCCTTTGTAATGTTGCGGAAAGTAGTGAATTACGGCTCAATATTCCCGCTCCGACTGCATTTGAGTACAGAGCATCCGCCAGCATCAGCGCCGAGTTTCCTTCAGGATTTAACAGCCCGTTAAGCGACATAAGTGTATACCACACAGGATTATCACAATATTCCAATGTTACCGCCGCATCCCTATTCAGTCCGGGAATATCGATGCTCAATGAGGTGGTCCCGGCATCCATGTACCACGTTTCGGAATCGAAAACGGGTTGAGCGGACGGCAATATCGGAATTGCAGTCTGTTCACCATCAGAACCGGTATCGGAACTGACTACCGCACGTAACCCAATCACCGACACGTCATCGGGCACATTATAATCAATAGAGACTGTCGAGGTCGTTGAAGCACTCAAATGAACACTCTTATAATCGCGTTGCGCGAGGACTTCTCCGGTGGAGATATCAAATATCTCCAATTTACAGTCTACATCAAGCTCATCCTCCGAATTATTCATCACAAGAGCTTCAATGACAGCGACGTCGCCGGTGCGCAGAAAGCGCGGTATGTTCGTCTGTATCATAACGGGTTTGGACGCGATTGCATTCAATACCAATTGTGCCGAATACATATTTTCCGGATTATATCCGATTAATTGCAACTGCCACTCGGTGTTAAATTCGGGGACTTCAAAACTCAGCTGCACTTCACCGTTCACATCTCCGCTGAGCATCGGACGGAAGAAGGCCAACGGACATTCGACATCTCTCATCACGACGTCAGTGTCGGATTTGACTGACCCTCCCTCACCGGAGGTGACGGCACTTTCCATAAGCACTTCGTCTTCTACATCCTCAAGCATCACTGAATCATCACCGGCAGCTGCGTATGACATATCTACCGAAGTTGATTTCATTTCAGCCATGTCAGCTACGGGTCGTGTACCGCGGATACGAAGATTGCTGTTTTTACGCATAATTGAGTATGTCCCGTATTCACTGAACAAAGGCATCTTGTAGAAGTTCCATTCGGGGAGTGAGTAGGTATATGGTGCCACATATTTGATTTCGCCCGACAGACCGGCATACATATTGCTCCACTCCGTATTATATACGCTGTACGACAGTGGATATGAATAGTGTCTCAATGATAACGGAGAAAACACCCAGTTGAAAGGAGTTATGGCATTAAGCGCGCGATTGCTCATGACCGCCATTACGGCAGGATAACGCAAACCCTCTCCGTCACAGACAACCCTGAACGACCAGTTTTCGATATTCCCCGGTATCAGCCTGTCCCGGAATGTGGTTGGAATAATACTCATCTTGAAGTTTTCATCCGCAGGACAAACCTCTACTGTATACCTGGCACTTTTCAGGTCGTGCATACCGATAAATTCTACCCTTGTCCTCTCACCACGGGCCGGAGCATCCACCTCAACCCGGGTCATCTTACCGTCAATCTTCAGGACACGCATATCATAAGAAGGCTTTCGGGATTCCGCCTTATTTATACATGGCGACACAATCATGTACACATAACCATCCTTATAGGCGTTACCTACGCTTATACTTACCTTATCCGCACCGGGGGCAGCATATATCACTGCACGAGGTGACCAGACCGCCTCGGATGAAGGCGCAACCTTGTCAGCAGCTCTCCAGATTGTGGTCTCTGCCGTTATGGTATCAAGATTTATCTCACCCTTCTCATTGCCGGGCCGGGATAAGGTGAATTTCATTTTATATTCGCCCGAAGGCAATGATGATGCCGGCAGTTTCAATACACCGGACATAAACCTCCCGCTCAAATCCACATTATTCCCAAATATACCTTCAATCCGATAATCAATCTCCTTTTCGACCGGATTCCCTACTGCATCAGTGACTTTAACCGGCAATGACACCTCTTCCTGATTGTCTGAAATCTCGATACGGTCCCGGATGGAATCGGTTATCATGTAATGCTCGCCAATATAGAATAATATTCTCTCCGAGTCTTGCGTTTCGCCGGCAGGTGAAGTTGCTGAAGCCTGTGCGGAGAATACTCCATAAAGTGCATCTATGTCAGTCAGCACATTCTTGTCGATTCTCACTTCAAAGTTGCCGTCGCTCTCCGTGAGAGCTTCCAGACGAACAGTTTTCATTTCAGACGGATATCCGAACCTATACCACGGGTGAAATTCGATATTTACAGCAACATTACAGCCGGCCAACGGCATTCCGGAATATGTGGATACGTTTCCTCTGAGTGTCACACTCCCGGTTTCCCTATCCTCTTCAGTGATGACGGGTTTCTCCAGGAGAGTGCGTATAGAGGGAGCTTTATAGTCTGCAACCTGAAACGCTGTTGTCCCGATCATATTATCGTCCAGAATAGCCTGTAAGGAAAACATTCCTGTCATTCCGTCATCAGGCAACTTAAAACAGGCCTCACACCTTCCTGAAGTATCGGTTACAACTTCAGTCATACTTACCTCCTTATAGTTTGCATCAAGAAGTTTGACCGATAAACCGGTATTTTCAACAGAGCGAACAATATTGGATGCACATTCCACAAGTACATTCACACATCTCACACTGTCACCGGGATGGTATATGGCAAGGTCTGTCAAAATATCCACTCTATATTCCCTATCCGGAAAACCGGCTCTGTGTCCGTAACCGGAGTTTCTGACAGAGAGACGATTTTTGCCGGAATTTATATTTATGATGCAGTTCGATGATGGTATTTCGACACGTCCATGACCGTCAGTATCAGACTTGACCAACATTCTATGACTGCC
Organism: uncultured Porphyromonadaceae bacterium; assembly: GCA_947176545.1. Classification (GTDB taxonomy): domain Bacteria; phylum Bacteroidota; class Bacteroidia; order Bacteroidales; family Muribaculaceae; genus Lepagella. The sequence goes on along the minus strand of CAMWRB010000012.1, from coordinate 9,312 downwards.
GAACATATCATAAACTTCCACACCGGCACCTTTGACCGGTGCACCGTTCTCACCGGATATTACCGTCAGGTAAGACTTGTCACCGGATGACATTGTGATGTAGGAGATATCGCAGACGTTAATGGTACAGAAATCATTTCTCGTTTCATCATTCACCGAAGCTAATCTTTCTCCTCTGCTGACCACCAGAGCGTAGAACCCGGTTGATACTCCATCAAAGATTGTTTCTCCCTCTTCGCGAAAAGGTATTGCTGAATCCAGTGATATTTTCTGAGCTGCGACTACAGTTCCTTCAGTCTTGATACGCTTGATATTAAGTCTGTTCTCATACCTCAGGAGTTCATTATTATATCTTGAGGGGACTTTCACGAGCAATATATAAAATTCATTTGCAGAGGTTGACTGCCACCGGACTTTGAAAGGTGAGCCTGGAAGCACCTGTCCCTCACATCTCAGCGATACACTGCTCTCCGCTATCTGCTGCCTTATGAAATTCAGACTCTGATATTCGCGACTGTCTACACCATTGGATTTGCGGGACTCATCACAAGCCTCAACTGCCTGAATATAGAATACCTGCTGCTCGGACGGTGTCATGTCGCCAAAGCAAGTCATATATATTGAGCAGATTGCTATGGCATACACCGGAGTGTTTCGATACTCCTTTATTATCCCGTCAATCAGTGTCTTCCGTTTTTCAGCGGAAGCATACCTCAATTCATTAACTCTCGACAGAAGTAAGGCTCCGTCACGTACCTCCTGAGAGTCTTTAGCACGTTGCTCATCATTTTTTACAAGGTCTGCAATCAGACTCCTTTGCTTATCGACATTCATTGTCGCATCGGTCCTAATCACATCGTAGACTATGAAATCATACACCGAAAGACCTTTGCACATCGGGTTAGCGGGAATAGAGACCAACCCATCCAGCTCATCAATGGAAAGTGAGGATGAGCGATGCTCATTCTGCAGTGAGAGTGAACATAACCGCGAAATCTCCGACTTGAATTGCTCACCACTCCACTCCATTGGATTGGGAGCAAGTTGCGACAACGGAAGTCGTCGCCTGTCGTAATTAAACCGGTTATGATTATACACCTGGCTGAGAAAGTTTGCTTCTAACAGATATGCCAATTCCGAATAAGGGGATTGCAACTTATCCGGAAGTTCTCCAAGCAATTTATATATTCGCTCTGTAGAGTCCGACGTTATCGCATTTTGGGATATTGTCAGCTGAACAGCTGCCTTTATCGCCTCTTTCGGCCTGCCATGGGCAAGTGCCATTTGCAAAGCTTTATCCGAAGACCTCATTACATCTTTGGGCATAGCAAAGTCCGGAGACTTCAAAAGCTCGTTCAACTCCTTCTCTATATCTGGAGAGATATTTTTACCGATAGCTGAGAATGCCGCCATTACTGAAAAAAACAAAATAAGGGAGAATGCAATACACTCCCCCCGAAATATTCTTTTAAAACAATTGCACATATCAGATTGAATTGAGATGACTACTTTTTGGCCGGTTTCACTCTATCATCTTTGCCGACTCTGTGTTTACGTCCCTTATATTTCATCTGCTGCATACGGTGTCGGAATTTATCCTCGGCGGCACGCATCTTATACATCTGTCTCTTTGTAAGGAACTTTTCAAACTTTTTGTCATACTTTTTGGTCAATGTATAATCTTTCTGTCTGAGAGATTCAATCTTGGCGGATGCCTCCTCATAATCCTTCTCACCTGCATCTTTACGATTATCCAGATTATGCTCCGTGGCCTTTATTTCGTTGAAGATGACTTACTTCTTCTCCCACAATTCATTGTAAAGCTCATAAAACTTCTTCTGCTGCTCTTTGTCCAAATCCATCTCCTGCGAGAGAAATTCAAGCTTGAAATCCTGAATCTCTTTCCACATCTTGGGGTCGGGAGCACACTTTTTCTGAGCCGACGTATATATGCTGCAGGTCAGCATTACCAACAGAAAAACAATAATCTTTTTACTCATCTCAACGTACTTTATAGCGTGTCTCTTATATTATCAGTTCGGTTAATCTCTATGAATTATCATGCTGATGCACAAAATCGAAATCTGCTTTGAAATCATCAATATCCTCATACAGCTCACACATCTCGGATTCGAGACTCAGGTCGGCATCATCACTCATATTTTCCGTTTCTACTGCCATAAGATAATCTCCCGTAGACTTGTCCGAAACAGCAAGAATGACATTCTCCGGCACCTCATGTTCAATATTATTGAATCTGGTTGTAATATCTGAAAAGACTTTCATCATACACCATATTCCCACGAACATGGCTGCAAGATAGATATATGGTTTCATGCGCTGCCAACGACTCAGATTGGGCACACGTGGCTTTTCCGGATATGCCGGCAGGTTTTTATGCATCTTCGCATATAATTCATCAAAATAGCCCTCCGGCACCTTGTAGCCGGCATTATGTCCATATTTCTGATGAAGTTTTTCTTCTGCTTTCATATCTTACAACTTTATAAATATATATAGTTATACGATATTGACAATATCACGTTACCAAGGTTTAATGATACTAAAGATTTTTTCAATATTTTGATAAAATCGAAATAAGAGGACTTAAAAAGTGTGGCTGTGTCGCAAACATAAATTACGACACAGCCATACATATTGAAGTTTTATAGTGGAATTTTCGCTGTTTATCCGAGGAATGCCATGCCTACGGCATCGACACAATATTGATAAATGTAGGGCACCAGACCAAGGAACACTATACCTGCGACACAGAGACAAAGTGCTACACGTTCGCAACGCTGACTGCTGTAAGCTTCTATCTTCGGCTCATCGTTGCTAATCCAGATAGCTTTTACAACCAACAGATAGTAGTAGAGCGATATGATAGTGTTTATCAATGCTACAAGCACCAGCATATACAACGCCATCGAACCCGTACCGGTCACACTCGTGAAGATGAGGAACTTCGAGAAGAAACCCGCAAACGGGGGAATACCCGCCAATGAGAACATTGCCAGTGTCATTGCAAATGACAACCAGGGATTGGTCTTATGCAGTCCGTTATAGTCCTGCATATTGACATAACCTGTCTTGTTTTCAATGCTTGAGATGACAGCAAAGGCACCGAGATTGCTGACAATATACACGAAGATGTAAAACATCATTGAAGCCAGACCAAGACCATCTGCGGCTATAGCACCGAGCATTAGATAACCGGCCTGAGATACTGACGAGAATGCCATGAATCGCTTCATGTTCTTCTGACGCATCGCAAAGAGGTTACCGACAGTAATGGTCAGTATCAGCACTGCATAGAGCATCCACTCCCAAGCATCGGCATAAACGGCACCGAATACCTGTACGAAGATGATAAAGAATGCGAATGCTGCCGCTCCTTTGGAGATGACTGAGAGATATGCGGTCACAGCTGTGGGGGCACCCTGATAAACGTCTGCTGGCCAAAGGTGGAAGGGTACGAGCTACAGTTTGAAACCGATACCGGCAAGTACAAACGAAATGGCTACAATCAGGAGAGCGCTCATGCTGCCGCTCCATATCTGTGCAGCGATGTCGCTGAAGTAGAGTGAGCCGCCGGAGAAAGCGTATACAAAGCTCAGACCTGCAAGCAGTATACCCGACGAGAATACAGCTGTCAGTATATACTTGATGGCAGCCTCATGACTCTCATATCTGTTCTTATTGAACGCCACCATAGCGGCAAGAGGGAGAGATGCTGACTCCAGGCCGATGATGAACAAGAGGAAATGACGGGCTGAAATCATAAGATACATACCGAAGAGAGTCACAAGCATCAGCTCGAAAAACTCACCGCGACGCATCACCTGCTCATCTGAATTGACCCAGGGTGCGGATTGAAGTATCACGATAAAGACACCGACATTGAGTATGCACTTCATAGCCTTGCAAGCTGTGTCATTGACATACATTCCGCCGAACACTTCATATGATGTCGAGGGGAGTATCCAGATTGCCACAGTGCTCAGCAGGAAGAGGATTGCAGTGAGCGGAGTCAGAATCTTTTTGGCACCTTCACCGGAGAATGTGTCAAACAAGAAGACTACCAGAAAGATTCCCAGAACAATCAGTTCGGGCACCATTGCCCCAAATTGTGAATAATCCATTGTTGATATTATTTGTTACGGGCTTAGACTGCCGAGTTCTGAATTGCGTTAATAATAGGTACGAATGAATGCTGTATGGCCTCGTTAATCCAGTTGGGGAAGCAGCCGATACCTGCGATACAAAGTATCAGAGTTACAGTGGCAAGACGCTCCCACCATGTGGCATCTGTCAGCTGAAGATGATGCTCATCCTGTACCGGACCGAGAAGAAGCTTGCCTACGACACGCAGGATATATACTGCAGTCGTGACGATAGCGGAGCAAGCACAAATCACGAAAATACGATGGAATGTATCCGCATCCTGGAATGAACCGAAGAATATTGTCATCTCAGCGACAAAACCTGAAAGACCCGGAAGACCGAGAGATGCGAAACCGGCTATCATGTAGCATACACCGAGATATGGCATTATGCGCATCAAGCCACCCATTTGACGGATGTCACGTGTGTGAGTACGACCATATATCATACCAATCAGCGCGAAGAACAGGGCTGTCATCAGACCGTGGGAGAGCATCTGGAGAATACCGCCTGTCATAGCTGTCTGATTGAGCATGAGGAGCGCAAAGAGTACCATGCCGCAGTGAGACACTGATGAATAAGCATTGATATACTTGAGGTCTGTCTGCACGCAGGCTGAGAATGCACCGTACACGATTGATATACCCGTCAGGATAATGAATATCCATGCGAGCTCGTTGGCGGCAGCCGGCAACAGATAGATGGCAATACGGAAGCAGCCGTATCCACCGAGTTTCATCAATACACCGGCATGAAGCATTGATACCGCAGTAGGAGCACAGGCGTGACCGTCAGGACTCCATGTGTGGAACGGGAACATTGCTCCCAGCACACCGAAACCTACGAATGTGAAACAGAACAGCAGATTCTGCCATGAGGGGTCAATCGCACTGTTATGGGCTATTTCAAGAATATTCCATGTCGGCTCGCCCCCCTGAGGAGCACTGTGCCAATAGATGCCGAGCAATCCGAGCATCAGGAATGCTGAACCACCCATAAGCATCAGGGTCAGCTTCATTGCTGAATACTCCTTGCGGCCAGTTCCCCAGAAACCGATAAGAAGATACATCGGAATCAGAGCCACCTCATAGAACATGAACATAGTGAACATATCTATCGAGATGAAGAAACCGAATACACCGGTCGAGAGAAGACAATACCACAAGAAGAAGTTCTTGGGCAGCGGATTAATCTTCCAGGAGGCGAATGTGCCGGCAAACACTATGATGGCACTGAGCAGAAGCATCAGTACTGAGATACCGTCCACACCTACCGCAAGGTGTATATTGAGGGGAGCATACCATATCCAGCTCCCTGTGTGCAACATTTCATCAGTAACACCGGCTGCGCGAAGTCCGAGGAAATCAACGCAGAGCCAAATGGCCAGAGCAAGCAAAGCTGTCGAGCCTACCACCATAACCGTGCGGATGGCATCCATGCCCTTGTTGGAGCAGAGACCGAGACCCGCCATCATCAGTATGGGGATTATTACAAACCAGATTAATATATTTGCGAACATAATCGAGATTTTTTAGCTGTTATTCTGCATTGACATTAAATTAGGCAGAGCCAGGTCACACAAATTATAGCGAGCGCACCGAGGAAATACCAGAGAACGTAGGCCTGAACATTACCGCTCTGCATTCCGCGGATAGACCACGATGCCTTGTTGGCCAACCATGCGAAGCCATCCATTGTCGCATCGATGACATGACGGTCAAACCATGCGATACTGCGGCAGATAATTCCGAATATAATCTTGTGCGTCACGAACTGATAAATCTCATCCCAATAGAAGCGGTGATATGCGGCGGTCCAGAGTCCGGGGCAGAGATTCTTGACCTTGGTCGGTATATCATTCTTCTTCATATACATCTTGGCAGCCAACAATATCGCTACAACAGCTACTGTAAGAGATGTAGCCGCTACAGCCGGCTCGATGTGGATGGTGTAGGGAGCGCCGTTCCATGTCACCAGCTTGCCGAAGGGGATAAAGCCGGCAACACAGCTGACAGCGGCAAGGAATATCAGAGGAATTGACATCTGCCACGGAGCATCATGAGGCTTATGGTGCGCATAGTCGGGATTCTCCTCCCACCAGAAGATAAGGAAGTATAGACGGAACATGTAGAATGCGGTCAAACCTGCTACCATTGTCATCCACGCACCCCAGAACCAGTGACTGCTGAACATTGCAGCCAGCATCTCGTCTTTTGAGAAGAAACCTGAGAAGGGGAAGATACCCGCAATTGCGAGACAGCCTATGAGGAATGTCCAGTGAGTGACGGGCATATACTTGCGCAGACCACCCATCTTGGTATAGTCGTTTGAATGTACGGCATGTATCAGTGCACCCGCTCCGAGGAACAGGAGAGCCTTGAACATGGCGTGAGTGAAGAGGTGGAACATACCGGCCATATAACCGAGACCGGAGTAATGTACACCCGGAATGTTATAATCCCGGGCCACACCGAGTGACACCATCATAAAGGCTATCTGAGAAATAGTCGAGAATGCGAGCACACGTTTGATATCTACCTGTGTGCATGCTACTACGGCTGCATAGAATGCTGTGATGGCACCGACGACACTTATGAATGTCATGGCTGTCTCAACTACACAATATACCGGGAACATGCGTGCCACAAGATATACACCGGCAACAACCATTGTCGCAGCGTGGATAAGTGCGGATACCGGAGTGGGACCTTCCATTGCGTCCGGCAACCAGATGTGCAGCGGCATCATAGCGGATTTACCCATACCACCGGTGAAGATAAGAACCATAGCCCATGTCAGTACACTTGCACCCATGAATGTGGCACCGTGAGTCTGAGCAAGAACCTGGAACGGATTGCCGGTCATCTCGACGAAGTTGAACGTATTGGTATAGTAACTCAATATCAGAATACCGATAAGGAAACCGAGGTCGGCGAAGCGGGTAACTATAAATGCCTTCTTGGACGCACTGACAGCGGACGGCAACTTATAGAAGAAACCGATGAGCAGGTATGATGACACGCCTACAAGCTCCCAGAAAATGTACATCTGGAAGATGTTGGTTGCAACAACGAGACCAAGCATTGAGAAGCTGAAGAGCGACAGGAACGCATAGTAACGTTGGAAACCGGATTCACCCTCCATATATCCCCAGCTGTAGAGATGCACCATGAACGAAATGGTGGTGATGACTACAAGCATCATTGCGGAAATGGGGTCAAGCAGGAAACCGAGATTAACTACAAGCTTCTGAGTGAATGCCAGCCATGTCACATCAAATACCTGAAATTGCTGACGTACGCCATCAACAATAAATGCAGCATCACCACTGAAGAAATATGTGAAGGCTACTATATATGACAGCGTCATACAGGTGCCCATGCCCAGAATGCCGAGTACACCGGCGGTCTTCTTAGTCATCTTCACTCCGCCGATGCCGAGCAGAAGAAACATGAAGAGGGGCAAACATAGTATAAGAATAGGAAGTGTAACGCCCATATATATCAATTCTTCATTTTGTTGGTTAGACGAATATTCATTTCTCCGATAGAACGATAGATATTGATGATGATAGCAATCGCAATCGCTGTCTCAGCAGCCGCTATAGCTATCGCAAAAAGCGTGAATACCATACCCTCCATCGAGCCGGGGAACAAAAATCTGTTGAATATGACAAAATTGAGGTCAGCCGAATTGAGTATCAATTCGAGTGATATCAATATAGCAATCATATTCTTACGGGTAACAAACCCGTAGACTCCGCAAGCAAACATTATAACGCTCGGGATAAGATACCATAAAATGCTTAAATCCATTTTAATTCTTCTTTTACGGGTTAGCGATTATCTCTTTCTTGCCACTACGACACCACCGATGATACATGCCAGCAGAAGTACGCTGACAGCTTCAAACGGCAACAGATACTGCATACGGTTTGTGCCCGTAAATGCCGTACCAATCATTTTCATTGTGATGGGTTCCTCTGCTGCCAGACACTGGGAAAGTGATGCACCGTTGAGAAGGGGCATCGTGCACAGAGCGTATGTAAGACATGCGACACCGAGACCGGCGGCAATAGCGCCGGCTATGCGACGATGAGTCTCAAGCGGCTTGGCCTTCTCATTGGGATTGTGTGTCAGAAGAATGGCAAACACGAACAGAACCATGATACCACCGGCATATACAGCTAACTGGACTGCGCCAAGAAACTGATATCCGAGTTGGAAATAAAATATGGCGGAACCAATGAGCACGAACAGCAGATATGTTGCCGCCCGCAGTAGTTTTGTAGTGCGTACAGCCATAAAACTGAACACTACAATAGCAATGGCCACCACAAAGTAAAGAATAATGTTTCCTACTGAATCCATATCGTTTATTTGGATGTTTCGTTGTTAGTTACGTCAGTATCAGGCTTGCTTTCTGCATTCTTGCTTGAAGCTGCCGGCTCGGCTGTCTGACCGGCCTGTGCAGCGGCAGCGGCCTCCTTTTCAGCCTTTATCTTGGCAGCCTTTGCAAGAGCCTCAGCCTTTATTTTAGCAAGCTTCTCCGGATCCATAGCCGGCTTGGGTGCCGCGGGGGCCTCTGTCTCAGCGGGCTCCGGGCGATAGTTGAGTTGTTTCACCAACTTATCTCTGGTGAAAACAGCTTGCTCGAAATCATTGGTAAACTCAAGCGCATCCTGTGGACAGGTGGTGACACAGAGCATGCAGAAAGTACATGAACCCAAATCATACATATACTTGTCCAATTTGCGCTTTTTCTTTCCGTCGGGAAGTTCCACCATCTTGGTGGTCAGCTGTATTGTACCGTTAGGACAATTCATCTGACAAATGCCGCAACCTATACATTTGTGATGTCCCTGAGCATCATACTTCAGGGTAAGCTCGGCGCGAAATCTGTCAGGAATCTGAAGCGTTGCCCGATTTTCGGGATATTGCTCGGTCACTTTGGGAGTAACCAACTCCTTGCCGGTAACTTGCATGCCGGTGAGGAGGCTCTTTACCCCCTCGCCGACACCTTTGAAATATTCTTTTATACTACTCATTTTCAGGATATGTCAAAGAAAATGTATTTAATTCTATATTTGATGGGATTATCTTTCAACCTGACCGCCGAGAATATCAAGAAGCTCTGTCGTAATAG
>CAMWRB010000011.1 GCA_947176545.1 uncultured Porphyromonadaceae bacterium | reverse complement strand
ATACGGGAGGCATATTCCATCTGTTTCTCTCTAATACCGGCATCGGCAACCTTTGGGAAAAATCCCGCAAGAAGTTCCAGATGGGTCATGTATTTCCGGCATACCGCCAATGCGTCTTTTGTTCTGGAATAATTACGATATGTCCAACCTGTAGAAAGACGTCGATATACAGCCATCTGTTCAGGATGACAATATGCTTTCCCATGTTTTAAGCAATTGAGCCAAATTACATTATCACCCACAACAAAACGTTTGTCATAAGGTCGTCCCGTGTAATATTCACTCTTCATAACGGCTGAACATGTCGGCACACTCCAGCTCTTTATAATGTCGTCTGCCGAATATTCCCCGGGGCGGAGTCCGCTAAGCAGTCCCGCCTTATCTTTCCGGTCTGATTCAATTCGCACTGCGTGAAATGAGAGGGTATAATCAGGATTGGCTTCAAGAAAATCTATCTGGCGTTGCAATTTGTTTGAATCAATCCAATAATCATCTCCCTCGCAGATTGCAACATACTCGCCCCGAATATGCCTTTCGACTGCACGACGTAATGAGCCGTCATGATGACTATACTGGTTTTCAGTCTCATATATTGGCTTTATGATGTCAGGATATTTAGCTGCATACTCGGCTATGATGGATTTTGACTCATCGGTAGAACAGTCATCATGAACTATGGCTTCGAAAGGAAAGTCAGTCTGCTGCATCACAAATCCATCCAGACAATCACGCAGATAGAGCGCATGATTATAGACAGTGCATACAATTGTGACTTTCGGTTTTAACTCCATATCAACGTTATAATTACTTATGCCTTAAGTGTCTGTTCTTCAAATAGCTGAGGCATGAAATCATCGTAATATATGAGATTTGCAAGGTAGCATTCACGATTGTGTTTCTGTTGCTCAAGTGAAAGTGCCTTAAGTGACTCCATATCTTTCAAGTCATCCTCAAATGAATAGATGAGATATCCCTTGTCACGGTAGTATTTCAAAAGATTATTATCATTTCTGAGAAAAACCTTGACACCATTCTTAAGCATATGTATGATATTTCCGGATGCTTCCTGACGCCTTTGCCCGAAAATTGCAACATCTATGGATTGGAGCATATCAAAATATTGCTCCCGTGGCATATAATCAAGTATCGGCAGGAACTTATCCGCGAAATACCTGCGACCCTCCAGGATTGTTCTCTTACGTACGGCGGGGATACCATACGAAAGGGGGACAACCTTTTCGAGTGAATTGTCCGGGTCTATTTCATTGAGACGCCTGAATATCGTTGAGTGGTTACCATAGAGGGACGCCTGATGATTGACCATAATTCGCGTTGTGGTACGTTCTTTGAGGTCAAACATATATTGTGGCTTATCCCCTGGCATGTTTGCACTGTATGCGAAGAATTTATATCGTATCGGCAAATTGAAATTATCCTTGAGCAGGTCATAATCTCCCTTGTTCCAGAAACAAAAATAATCTGCCATCCCCATCAACTGCTTGTATGCGTCGGGACGATAACGGTTCATCAATCTCTTGACGTAACGCAGGATTGGATAAGGTTTCACCAGACAATCCCTGCGCAGGGGATTAAATCGGTCATCTATCAGCCGATATCCCTTTTCATATGATAAAGTCTCATATAGGTCATAACCCCAGAACATCCAGTATACCGTCAGCTTACTATTTTGTGCTTTGATGTCGCGTACCAGCGTCGGTTGATAACGATTAAGACCATGCAATAGCAATTTATCCACTCCCTCACGTCTGCATATCTCGACAACCTTTGCCTGATTCTCAGGAAGGTTCATATCAAGGACTATAAATCCGTCCGGATATTTGGACAATGTGTCGGCAGGCTTGGTACTATGTATGACAAATATATTTTGTCCCGGATAGTACTGCTCAAACCGCTGTCGAGGTCCTTTGACGAAGTTATGGTCTAAGAGTAAGTGTAATATCTTCATTGACCATGTAAATATTCAGTGATATTATGCTTCCCTATTCCCTTATCCGGGTCGGAGGAGGATTCATTATTCTCACCCTCATCACGTTGTCTCATATTAATATGCGTGCCGTAATAATACATCAGGGGCATTGCAAGCAGGAATAGATACATCCATTGTTCTTTAAGTGGATAATCACGTATAATATTGGAGATAAGATAGATGATGAAATATCCTATGGACATCCGCGAGCCATATTCGATAGTATAAATGAGTAAGAATGAACATATCAGTACCGACCCTACGATACCACGTATGAAGAAGTATCTCTTATAGCCGGCACTACCGATGGTTGCATTGTCTGTGCCGTCCGACCTCTGACCGAATGCACGACGGCCTACTCCCGTCACAATATTATCACTGTTCAGATAATGAGAATAAGTGAGGTCGAAAAATCCGGAGGTACGGTTGTTTCCTATAATATCGTCTCCGTTCTCATTTAGTTCCAAGCGTGAGAATACTATCTGATAGAGTGGGTTATCACCATTGTTGAGATATTGAGAGGTGATGCCGAGCAAGACAAATATACCGGCCATGACAGCAATGCTGATGTATTTGCGACGAACGTAAAATAATATAAGAACAGCCCCGGCCAAAAGTCCGTATGCGGCAAGGGACAAGGAGAACAGTACTCCTAACAATAAGAAGATATTACCTACATTCTTTAGATTCATTCCGTTGATATACAGCAGATATACACACATGGTGCCACAGTGACCCGGTTCGAGAAACGGTCCGGCATACCGATACAGTAAATCAAGTGGATTGGAACTTAATACGAGGTTAAAGACGTAATATACGTTATAATGGTAGAAATTATCACTATTGTCGGTGTAATACGGCAGGGGGACATTAAATAAAAATAATATCCAGGCTATCAGGCCAACACCGACCATCACTTGTATAGTGACATTGTAAGCTCTGTAAATGGTGCGTTTGTCCTCGAGCGGTGCCTGCATGAGTGCAAATGCTCCCATCAGAAGAGTCACCATATTGAAAGTCGATGGTAACTTAAATGCACTCACCGTCATTTGCTCATAAATATATACTATCAGCAGAACAAACAGGGATATAAAACCGAGCACAGTAAACTGCTGTAATTTACGGAAATTGGCCATTATGTATATTACAAAGCATACAAATCCAAAACCGTATATAATCCCTTCCGGAATGCCGCGGACGTATAATATTCGCAATGAGCGCAACATCACCAGCACCGTGCCGATACACATCAGTATCAGGTCAAAGCGTCTGTTCCGACGGGTTTTATGTGTTAGAGTAGCAGTCATCACTCGGCAAAGAGAGCGTTATATAGTGCACGGGCGATGGGGACATGAACATCACCATAGCCGTCTATGAAGTCTGTCTTGGCCCCGGACTCAAGAATCACAAAACCAATCTCTTCTTCCGGGTCAAATATCATACATGTCGTCGCACCCTGGCTTCCTCCGGTCTGTCCGTGCATGAGTCTGCCGGGCAAGAAATTGCGGTATTCGCGAAACGCTAATCCGTAGTTGTTGCTTCCTACGTAATTGCGACGTATCATTGCCTCACTTTCCGGCGAGATGATTCGCACACTGTCCAACTCACCGTTGTACATGTGCATCATCATATATCGTGCCAGGTCCGAGGCTGTAATTTTCATACCGCTCGAAGGATATTCCAATCCCAAACTGCGACCGAGAGTATAATTGTCTATCAGCTGGTCTCGATACTGACGGTAATATTCGGTATCATTGATTAGTGTATCGGGATTTTCCTTGGGACGATAATAGAGTTGAGCCAGCTTGGAGCGGTCCAGGTAATTAACATTATATCCTCCTCCCAGATTGAGAGGTTTCATAATCTTATCACTCACTACACGGTCAAATCTTGTTCCTGTAGCTCCCTCTATTACGGCACCGAGCAAAGCATAATTCATGTTGCAATATTTGTACCCATGTCCGGGGGCGTAGTCTGAATAGCATTTGTAATAGTCTTTATCTATCCGGGGATTGATAAAGTCTATTTTCCACCAGCTGCGGGAATCATTGATGCCAGATGTGTGAGTGAGCAGATTTTTAATAGTGATTACGCTATCAGGAAACTGCGGATTACGCAATGGAAAGGTAAGGTATCTCTGTGCGTCCTCATTGATGTCGAGTATGCCCTCTTCCGTCAGACGCATTATTGCGGTTGCAATGAAAGTCTTGGAAACCGAAGCAATTCGATACATATCATCTGTCTCCAAAATCTCTCCTTTATGCTGTGCATCCGGGAGTATGCGATAGCCGAATGCCTGCTGATAGATGATTGAGTCCCCTTGGGTGACTGCAATGGAGAGGCTGGCCATATCCATATCATCAAATATCTTCTGAACCGCTCTATTCGCTGCGGCCCTGCGATGTGGCGAAACAGCATGTGCGGACGGGGAAATCAGAGATGTAAATAGCACAAATATTAATAATATCTTATTTTTCATTTTGATATTGTTTGCGTAATTCTTTGACCTTTTTAGCGAAAGAGCGCAGTGAGTATTCGCCACGTATCATCCAGTCATAGTAATCCTCGCGCATCAGTGAGTAAAGACAGCTGTCGTGATAGCGTCCGTCCTTATATACATATTGCCGACGGACACCTTCGAGTATATATCCGGTGGCTTCCATTGCTACACGTGAGGCTATATGCTCGGCGATACACCCTCCTTCGAGACGGTTGAGGTTCAGCTGGTCAAAGGCGAGTTCGCGTATCAGCATTCCGACCTCATGGCGTATGATACCGTCATGATACTTGCGGTCGAGAACTATACCTCCGACATGGGCGCGACGGGATATATGGTCGATATCGTTGATAGAGATATAGCCGACCATCTCGTCGTTCTCCTTGAGACAGATTGCCAGATAGATATCCGTGCGGTTGTTGAGCATCTTGGAACGCACCCATTCACGCTCTATAGCCTCCGGCACATATCGGAACGGAGCACTGACGAGAGCCTGCAGCTCGCGGTCGTTTCGCCACCGGTTAATCTGTTCGGTATCGCTCTCCTTAAATCCCCGCAGATACACAGAATATTTATCGTGACTCATAGAATAAGTTCAATTTAAAATACTATTGATAACGGAGAGTATGCGTTGCATGTCAGATATGTCGTATCGCTGGTCGATGGGGAGTGGGAGAAGATGCCGGGTGAGATACGTGGCATCGGAACCGGGTTCGGACCACTCCGGAACGTTGGGCCAATATGTGGCTACGAATATTTCGTTTTCAATCAGCTTATGCCGAAGGTTTTCACCCTCTGATATCAGATATGGATAAACCATTGGGGCTGAGAATGAATCAATATCGGGTATTTCAAGTAAGTTGGAGGTTTTCAGGGAATTATGAAGATACTCGAAATTTCGGCGACGTATGTCACGTGGACTGTCGTAATCGATATTGGCCATCAATGCCCGGGTGAGGGGTGACATCTCCATGAGGGGTAATTCCGAAAGTTTGGCGGAGTTGGTTTTAAAGTCAGCATAACCTTCGGAGGGAGAGAGCTCGTGACGTTTGAGCAGGTGTGCGAAACGGTCGTATGACTTATCCTGTGGGAGAATATCCGTGTTGTCAGGAACATTGACAGCGATACCTCCGTCCGGCAGACCGAAAAACTTTCGAGGACTATAGAGAGCCTTTATACCCGGGAGTGCCGGAGCGTACCATGCCTGGGCGTTGTCAATGATTGCCTGTTGTTTATAGTGTGATGCCAAGTCGGCAACATAGCTGTCCTGAATACCGAAGTAATTATTGATGACGATATATTCAGTATCAGCGAGTACCGGAAGATTGTCGAGCTTCAATTGGCGATTGACATCGTAGAAAGTATAATTGATGCCGAGACGGTTAAGAGGCTGGAGCATCACATCGCATGTGTATCGAGGCAGGTAGACCTGACTGACCTTGCCGATATTGCGGAGTATATATTCAAATGCGTGACGACCGGAGTTCAGATATATGCCTTGATGTCCCGGCGGATTGTCATTCCGGCGGGATAACTCAAGTTCAAAATATCCTCCGATTGCTTTCATTTGAGTATGACGTTGATATGCTCGTCGATATGATGCTCGTAGTGAGCCATTGTCGAAGAGTCCGGAAACTTCATAAATATGATGCCGAGTGCTTTGCCGGCACCATCAAAAGCCTCGACCGCGTCACCATTTTTCTTATATTCGACCTTACGGTAGATATACTTTTCTATTTCCGGCGAGTAGTCGATATGGTCATAGATACCGTCCTCATGGGAGTGAAGAACGAATGTCATATAGCAACCTTCAGGAAGATTCGGGGAAAGAGATAAATCTTCACCCATAGCTGCGGCTATATTCGCCTTGATAAGGTCCACCCCAAATGCGTCTGACAGCTGTATCGGTATCATATTGCCGCCGGCACGGGGACCAACTTCGAGAAAATGCGGACGGTCTTCGGTATCAATCAGTGCCTCGATATTCATTTCTACTGAAGATATATTCAGACAATCTACGAGGCGCTGTAATTCAGTGTATAGATTATTTTTCTGAGTTGGAGTAAGCCCGTTAGGTATTTTTTCTCCTATCGGTATGAGACTTTTACCATTGTCGTCCCGGAGACATTCCATATCTCCGAAGACCACTATCCGGCCATCGCGTACAAATATGTCACCACCTATTACATAGGGATATCCTCGCTCGATAAATTCTTCGGCAATAAGTATTTTATTGCGTGAGTAGCCGGTGGCAAACGTTATCGCGTTCTTAATATCATTGACATTATCAAGAAACGATACACCCTTTGAGCCGGAGGAATCGGTGGGTTTGATAACGATGGGAAACCGCAGGTTATTACATCCGGCAATTACCTCGTCAAGCGGTGTGTCGGGAGAGAAAGTGAAATTTTTCGGGCATGGGAATCCGTTCTCCTTAAGAAACTGACGGAACTTGTGTTTGACTCCGAGTATTTCAACAGATTTGACAGGATTGCCGGGGAGACCGAGGCGTTCACATGCGATAGCCGCCGGAAGTGCAGCCGGGTCGGAGGCATACGCCAGAATACCGCTTACCCCCTCATTCTCGGCAATACGGCATACGGCCTCTACATCTGTGGTACTCTCCTGATACCACTTGTCGGCGACGTACTGTCCGGGGTTGTCCGGCAGATAGTCCATGAGTATGGTCTCATATCCCATCTCAGCAGCCTTGCGGATGGCCGGAACCTGCTGAGTGGAACCACCCAACATCAATATCTTTTTCTTGCGGTTCATGGGAGTATAATATTGAGAATTCTCTCTATATCACCTTCAGTGAGTGTATGATGCATCGGCAGGCAAATCACTTGGTCAGCCATACATGTTGCAACGGGCAAATTGACCGGAGCTGCAGAGGGAAGCTCACGATATGGCTCAAAATCGGAAATCAGAGGATAGAAATATCTGCGACCCAGTACATTCTGTTCCTTCATCTTGAAGTAAAGCTCATCACGGGTCATGCCATACCGGTCAGCGTCAATAAATATCGGGAAGTAGCTGTAGTTGTATTTCACGTCAGAGCGTTGAGGCATGAGTCTGATGCCATGAACATCTGACAGGGCGTCGCGGTAGGCATTAGCGACCTCCTTACGTCGGGATATGGCCGCATCGACATGCCGGAGGTTGAGCAGGCCGTATGCCGAACGAATTTCGTCCATCTTGGAGTTGATACCGGGTGCTACAACCGATGTCTCGCCGGCGAAACCGAAGTTCTTGAGATAATCTATCTTCTGTTTCATCTCGGCCGAATGGCATACGAGTGCACCACCTTCGATGGTGTTGTAGGTTTTGGTTGCGTGGAACGATAGTGTCGAGATGTCTCCGGCATTGAGTATGGACTTGCCGTCGACTTCGACACCGAATGCATGAGCGGCGTCGTAGACGACTTTCAGGTCGTGACGTCGGGCAATATCGCTGATAGCATCGACGTCGCATGGATTGCCGTATACATGTACCGGCATGATGGCACGTGTCTGAGATGTGATGGCCTGCTCAATCAGTTCGGGATTGATATTGCCTGTGTCGGGGTCGACATCTACAAATACGGGTTTCAGTCCGTTCCACCATATGGAATGAGAGGTGGCCACGAAACTGTATGGGGTAGTGATGACCTCACCCCGGCGGATATCGAGAGCCTGTAAGGCGGTGATGAGCGGGAGGGTGCCGTTGGTGAACAGGCTGATGTATTCCACTCCCAGATATTCGCACAGTTTCTGTTCGAGTTCCTTATGATATTTACCATTATTGGTAATCCATTTACGTTCCCAAATATCCTGAAGATAAGGCAGAAATTCTTCAAGTGGGGGTAGCAGGGGGGAGGTAACGGTAATATTAGTATTGTCAGTAGCCATAAGTGTCAGTCTATTTTTTGTTTTCTTGCCCGTATCATGCTGATAAGCTCGTGAAATTCGTTGAAGTGTAAGAGCTTGGACAATCCGAGATATATAATGCAGGCTTCGCCGAGACCTATAATCAATGACAGCAGCGGAGAGAGAGAAAGCATTGTGATGGTCAGCCAGGATAGTGCTCCGGTCAGAAGACTAAGGAGCAGTATCGGGAAAATGTCTCTCATCTGTATCCAAAATCCGACCTGTATCATCTTTCCGGTATAGTACGTGTTGATGACCAATGAAATTATAGAATTGAAAATTGCGGCGTAGCACATACAGACGAGTCCGAACGGGACAGATATACAGAGCACAGCGACATTGATTAATTTCTTGATGATTTCGAGTCTCAGAAAGAGGTCACTTCGTCCGCGCACCTTGAGCAGGTTAAGGTTGATAGCGTGGATGGGATACCACATCATCGCAAAGCAGAGGATGGAGAGGAGCTCGGCTGAAAAGAGCCATTGCTGTTTGAGGATGAGAAGGATAAGCGGTTTTGCTACAGCGGCCAATATCACCATCATGGGAAAGACGATGTATGCGGCGATTCGGATTATTCGACGATAGGCGGACTGAAGCCGGGGAATATCATCCTGTATTTGACATAGGACGGGGTACGTCACCCTTTGGAGTACGTTCGTTATATTCGACGATGGAAATTCGGCAAAGTGATGTGCGCGGGTGTAGAATCCCAAATCTGCCGCCTTGAAGACCTTGCCTATGACCAACAAGTAGATATTTTTATACAGGGTATTGATAATGCCGGAGGCGGCTAATTTCGAACCGAAGCTGAACAGTTCCTTGAACGAGCTGAATGAGAACATCAGTGACGGACGCCAGCGTGCCAAGATAGTCAGGAGCAGCATATTGACCGTCAGATTGGTGAGTTGATATGCTACTATAGACCAGTATCCGCCGTTGTTGTAAGCCATCGTGATGCCGACGGTGCCGGAGATTACAACAGCCACGAATGATGCTTTGGCTATGGTCTTGAAGTCTACACGGACAAAGAGCAGGGCTCGCTGGACGACAACCAGTGAATTGATGACAAGGCTGAGGGCCATCAGTCGAGTGACCGGAATGAGGAGGGGTTCGTCGTAGAAGCGAGCTATGAGAGGAGCACAGAAGAAGAGCACCAGATAGAGGAAGAGTCCGACACCGATGTTAAAATAGAAGACGGTGCTGTTGTCTAACTGCGTGCGATTCTGTTTGCGAATGAGAGCCTGCGAGAAGCCACTGTCCACCAGCGACTGAGATATGGCTATGAAGATGCTAATCATTCCGACCAGACCATAGTCAGCCGGTGTGAGTAACCGTGCCATTATTATCATCACGACAAACATGATGCCCTGCACAGAGAAGTTCTCTATGAGGCTCCATATCGTGCCACGCACGGTCTGTCGTTTCAATGATTCAGCCAATGCTCTCCGGTTTTGGCATTTAATATATGATGAAATTAATCATCATTCTTATGGTAGTTGTCGGCGTAGCCGTAGCGCTCAGTATTACCATCAGTTGTGCCATTAAGTATCAATGACATACTCTTGAGTTCCTTATCTGTATACAACTGCTTTAGGATATCCAGGTCGGCAAGGCGGAAGAGACCGACTCTCACCACAAACAGGCAACAGTCTGAGACGGTGTTGATAATCTTGGCGTCGGCCATATTGGCGTACGGAGGACAGTCAATGATGATATAGTCGTACTCGTTACGGAGTTGTTCGATGAGTTGCTTGAATCGCTCACCTTCAAGCAGTTCTGTGGGGTTGGGCGGGAAGTGACCTACCGGGAGTACATTAATACCCAATCCATCGACGTTATGTACAATTACAGAATTGATATCATCTATTCCACCGTTAAGATAATTGCTGATACCACGCGATGGAGATTTGACTATTTCAGAGGAACTGCCGTGACGCAAGTCACCGTCGATGACCAAAACCTTGGCATGGCGAAGCGCCAAGGACACGGCAAGGTTGGCTGAAATAAATGACTTACCGCTACCGGGTACTAACGATGTCATCATCAGTACATAAGCGCCGGCATGGTGTTTGTTGTCGCCAAGCATGAAACGAAGGTTGGCACGTAGGACGCGGAAGGCGTCGTTGATGACATTTCGATTGCCGGGGCGCACTGCGATATTTTCCGGCAGACCCTCCTCCTCAAGTTCTCTGCGATATTTCTTACTCGGATGCCATGCAGGAATTTCACCGAGTATCGGCATACCGAGAGGCTCAAGGTCACTCTTGGTGCGTACCTTTGTGTTAAGAACCTTAATCATGAAGGTCACAAAGAAGGGTATAATCAGACCCATCAGGAACGCAGCAGCGCAGATAACCACCTTTCGTGGTGCTACTGGTACAGTATCACCGTATGGGGAGGCAATTATTTCGGTATTATAGGCTGTAAATGTACGGCTCAGCTCGTTCTCTTCGCGTTTCTGAAGCAGGAAGAGATATAGGTTTTCCTTTACTTTCTGTTCGCGGCCTATACCCAATAGATGAGTGGCCTGACCGGGAGTGCCGGCAAGGCGGGCTTGAGCCTTGTCTTTCTCACCCTGAGCATTGCGCAGCTGGGCATTGAGATTCTGTACGGTATTATTGAGAGCAGCGATGATAGCTACGCGCATACCATCAAGGTCATTTTCGAGAGCTGTGATTACAGGATGATTTTCAGAGGAATTAATAGCGAGACGGTTCCGCTCCATAAGTTTCCTGTTATACTCTGAAATCTGCTGGGTCAGGGTTGTATTGTCAAGACCCACGTTATTTGGAAGAATTTGATGTTTGTTGGCAGCATCGGTTACAAACTGACGCATGTATTGCGCTATTTGCAGACGATTGGTCAAATCGAATATGGCCTGTTCTGCTACCTGATTGTTTTTGATATACATTGATGCAGTCTGATTAACGTCAGGCATCAGATTTACTGACTGGAAATCCGCTATGTCCTTATCAACTCCACCAAGTTCCTTTTCAAGCGAAACAAGTCGCTGGTTGATAAATTTGGTTGTGGCCATTGCGGAGAGGTTCTTGTTCTCAACCCAGTTTTCGTTATAAACCTCTATTATGGTGTTGAGGATGTCCTCAGCACGCTGGATACTCGGGTCGAGGATAGACATTTCTATGGTATTACCGTAAATATCTTGCAAGCGGATATCGACAGCGTTGCTGAAGTTGGTAGTGGCTTTATATAGAGGAAGATGTGACCATAAAATCGTATATTCCTTGCCCGGTTCATACTTGGGTCCTTTGCTGACAACCATTGTGCCTAAAGGTGTTTTGGCAGGGGTGTCAAATTTAATCACCTGTCGGCTATTGACGTCTACCTTGTCATCCTTTATTGCCATTTCTTTGATTGAAATATCACCATTGCGTGCTATTTTCAATGTCATTGAAGATGCCGGACTCTTCAGCTGGGGAATCGAGACGATAATGGGAAGTGAGTCACCGTAGCATAGGTTGTCACGCAGACGACCGGGAATTTCGTAGGTTGTATTGAGGTCAAGTCGCTTTACAACCTCTTTCATAAGGTCCGGACTCTGAAGCTTGTTGATTTCATCTCGGATATTGAGACCATTACCAAACATGCCCATACTGGCAAAGGCAGAAAACTGTGAACCCAAAGCTGAGCCTGACTGATTGTCATCTTTTATGATGACAGCGGCGTCACGGGAATACAGAGGGGGTAATGACATGATGTATAGGACCGCACAGATGATACATACCATCACTGAAACGACAATCCATGGCCAATGACGGAGGGTGATGGAAACGACATCGGCCAGTTTAACCGACTTTTTTTCTTCTTTATCTTCGTTTTTTCTCATAACAGAGCTGCCGTAGCCGGCTTGAATTGATGTTTGCTAATTAATATTAGTACGTCTTACAAAGTGTAATCAAGGTTGATTATCTGAATATTATGACCGCGATGGAGGCGAGAACGCTGGCTACAGATACCCATACGGTCGGGTTGTAGAAGACGTTTGCGGTCTCCGTAGCCTGACGTTTGCGCGTATTGTTGGGCTCTACATAAACAACGTCGTTCTGGCGCAGATAGTATGCAGGACTCTCCATCAGAGATTTGGTGTCGGTGAGGTCTACGCGGTATGCTACATCTTTTCCACTCTCTTCACGTACGATAAGGATATTCTTGCGGTTTCCAGTGATACGCAGGTCGCCTGCCATCGCGATGGCCTGCAGCAGGGTCATGTTGTCACGTTCGATGGCATATTCTCCGGGATTGGTCACATCACCCAGAACTGAAATCTTGGCGTTAAGATATTCGACAGTGACAACCGGGTCTTTGACAAGACCGCGCGCTACTATCTCCTTTTTTATCATTTCCGCGACACCATATCTATTGAGGCCGGCGACTTTGAGTTTGCCGATGAGCGGGAAATCGATGTAACCGTCCGGGTCGATGGTATATGCGGCGGCTTTAGACTCCATAGTTGAGCCGTTGGTGCCGGTACCAATACGGTATTGTGCTATGGCAAGGTTGAAAGCTACGGCCAATTCCGGGTCTTTGGAGGTGACGATGATAGCCAGTTTGTCGTCAGGCTGCACTGTGATTCGCACGGGTGGCGCCACAGCCTCGGTCTGATTGTTGTCAAAACCTTGCATGTATGTGATGTCCTTGGGAACTTTGCACGATGTCAGTAAGAAGCCAATGCATGCTAAGAGAAGCAGTTTCTTGAAGTTCATTGTGATGTCGTTTAGATAATGGCGTGAGCCGTTTTTGGGGGTAATGTTTACGTAAAGGATATAGTTTTTAGTCCTGCCTGTGAGGGTAGATTATTGACCCACAAGCAGTTACTTGACAAGTTGATTAGTATTTCACTCAATTGACTTTCCAATAGATAGATTATTATAGGTCAATGAGATATAGATATTGAGTAAACTCACAGCTGTGTTTGTGCCCGATGTCGGGCGATAATACAGCGGATGCGAAGATACAAAAAAAAGGTTAAACTGAAAAAAAAATTGCCATAAATTGCGCAATGTACGGTTGCAAATTGCTATCTTTGTATCTAAGTCGGTGTCGATGGAGTTTCGGCACAACAATGTATTCAGATGAATTTATGAATTCAAAAATGTAATTTTATGAATCGATTTGCTTCTGTCCTTGCCTTACTGATGATGTTCATATGCTATCCGGTCGATGTAAACGCCGGCGACAGTCCGGTTCAAATCTCAGGGGATGATGCTCTGTTGCAGGGGACATTTGATGACTTTATCATATCTCCTCCCACGGGGTCTTTCAGCATAGATATGTTGGGTGATGCGTTCAGTATCGCTCTCGATGCGGAACAGTACGCGTCGCTGACGCTGAATCCGGAGTATCAAGGTGGCGGTGTTGTGGTGGAATTGGCCGGGGAGCGGTATCCTGTGCGACTGACTTTGAGTGATGACGGGCTGAGTGCAAAGCTGTATCCGGATGAAAGTTTTATCCGTCAGCTATCTGAAATGGTAATCTCCGGTGATGCGGAGTGCTCGTTTAGGATAGTCATTCCGGACGGATACTTCCGTATAGATTATAAAGCTCAGGAGGTTAGGAAGATGCCATATGCTCAGGAGGTAATGGAGGAGATGTCCGTTCCCGGGGCATGGCACGTGTCGGGCGACGGGTGGAAGCATCCGGGACTCTTTTCGGTCCATGATGATGACCTGATTGACAGGTATGTCACATCTTCGGGCTGGAGCAGCTGGATGAAGGCCGGTTATCAGTCGTTGCTCTATCCCATGCTTGAGAGTCTGGGGCTGCGCGGATGTCTCGCTATCGAGGGACAACGTTGCGGCATGACGGCTAATCCGCCGGCTATCAACCTCAACGGACGTACAGCGCTCAGACTGCAGAATGAGAAGGGTTGGGAGCTGATGGCTCATTCGATGACAGCGCGTTATGATTATGTGAACTATTATGTAGAGAGTCTCGATAGCGATCTGGCCCGTACCATTTTGGCTAAAGGCAAGTTTTCCGGACTTGACAATAATAACACCACGTCGGTGTATGATGCGGAGACGGGCAAGCAGTATTCCGTCAATAAAGAGTTGAACGGGTGGGTGGAAACTCCCCGGGAGTATATCAAATGCTATGTGCGGGACTACAATACCGGCAAGCTGAAGATGTATAATCCGGTGTTTCCTATCGATTATCAGTGGGGTGAATTTGCGCGCCTGGCGCCGGAGTTCGGCTTTAAGGTCAGTTCGTGGGTGACGCCGGCAGAGACCTCGTGCCATATCAACGTCCCGATGATTAATGAGATTTTTCCCAACGGATTTGCCAATTTCGAGCATGAGGCGTGTAATGTTCCTCCGTTTCGTTCGGCTGTGACACGTCTGCCGATGGAGGGATTATGGCTTGCCGGATATAAGGGGGAACGCGACGAGAATAATACCTACAATCGTGAGCAATACGAATATTTCAAGGCTAAGATAGATGAGGCTGCCGAGCGTGGCGGATGGGTGGTGATGGCTCTTCATGCTTACCGTCCGTGCTGGAAAAACAGTTTGCCGGGGGCATTGGTGTCGGAGGGTGGTGATTATCCCGACGAGTGGGTTGTGCCACTCAGGGATATGAAGCAGCATCCGGACGACTATCTTGAACCTCCGGTGGAGAAAGGTATTGAGAAGTGGAGCGATTGGTATCCATGTCCGGGTACACGGCTGGAGATGCTTTGGGATTTGCTCAAATATGCTCAGAAGAAAGGGCTCCTGAATGTGACGAACGCCGAGGCTTTCGACATTATGGGCAACCGGGTGAACAAAGGATTTTATGAAGGTGGCTCAATATTGGTGAATGATAAGGTTCCTATACTTGGAGCAACCGGGCGATATGAACACTTTATCGTCGGAGCTGACGGAACACAATCATATTACAAGCCTGCATTGTCTGCACCGATAATGCTGGAGTATAACGATATCGCCACTTTGGTCTCTCCGGTTGATAGTATATTTCCTCCCGACATATATACAATCGATGGTCTGAAATTGCCGGTTTACTATATTGATGACCTGCCGAAAGGCTTTTATATTGTGAATGGCAATAAAATTGTCAAGATGTAATACGGCCTCCAATTTGTCAAAGCGTCATAAGTCGAATGGCAACGTAACTCGCATAGCAGAGAGTCAGTAATGCACCCTCGGCACGGGTGATGGTGCGTACTTTGTAGACCTTGGCGAACAGCCAGAAGAGTACGGATGCGACCGTCAGGGTGATGAGGTCAAAGGTCGTGATGCCCGCAAAGGGGAGTGGCCGCACAAGTGCCGAACAACCCAATACCAGGAAGATATTGAAGACGTTGCTTCCGATAACGTTGCCTATGGCTATCCCCTGATTGCCCTTGACAGCAGCCGTAACCGACGTGGCCAACTCCGGAAGCGACGTACCCATAGCAACAATGGTCAGGCCTATCACAGCATCGCTTACCCCTAAGGATGACGCCACTCCCGATGCTCCGTCTACAAACATATCTCCACCCCAGATTAAGGCTGCAAGTCCCAGTACGGTCCATAATATTCCTTTCCAGAGAGGCATGATGGTCTGTCTGGCAGCCTCGACTGCCGACGGGTCCGAGGCTTTCTCTTCAGTAGGCAGGTGTTTGGCCGTGCTGAAGGTATGGCGCATGAAAATTGCGAAAAACAGTAGCAGCATGATGCCGTCAACGCGCGTCACTTCAGGGGTGGTGCTGTCTAATGGGAGTGATAGTCCGATTGCTAACAATGCCACTGAAGAGAGTACGACAAGTGGGATATCGGTGGTCATAACCGAGCGTTCGACTATGATAGGCCGTACAAGTGCCGTTATGCCGATTATCGCAAAAATATTGAAGATATTGCTTCCGACGACATTGCCGACGGCTATACCCGGATTGTCAGCTGCAGCTGATGTGATACTGATGACCAGCTCCGGCGCTGACGTGCCGAAAGCCACAATCGTTAGTCCGACCATCAGGTCAGACATCCCCCAGCGGCGTGCCACGGACGTCGCACCATCCGTAAGTATGTTCGCCCCAACGAGAATCAAAACCAATCCCAATATCAGAAATAAAATATTCATACCCAAAGCGCAATATTATCGTTAAGTAGATGTTTAAAATTAGTTTATACTTAGATTGCTTTTATTTTTGAGTGA
>CAMWRB010000010.1 GCA_947176545.1 uncultured Porphyromonadaceae bacterium | reverse complement strand
CCACTTTGGCTTCCGCATTCTCCTTAGCCTTACGTTGAGCCTTCTCACGACGGTTTTTGGCTTCGAGGGTATAATCGCGGTCGGTAGCTATCTCTGCACGCACACGCTGTCCGAAGAAGTCCGCATTTTTGAGTGCGTTGATGATACGCCCGGCGTCAGCCTTGCGCACATCGAAGAGAGTATAGTCCGGAAGGAGGTCAATACGTCCAATTTCAGGTTTATCACCAACGACCGACCTGTTGATAAGCTCCATCAGATTTCCCGGGAAGAACCCTTGCGCCTTGCCGACATTGACCATAAGGCGTTCCATTCCGGCGTCGGCTGTACGACGGTCTTTATCTTTCTTGTCTCGTTTTCCTCCACGTTCGCTCTTGTCACGTTTGCCGGATTTGCCTCCCCTGTCGCTCTCGTTGAGGTCAATATCGGGCATATTGTTGTAATATTGCAACAGACGGTTGAATTCGAGCGAGAGGACACGTTTGAGCAAGTCTTCCTCCGACAACCATTCCAATTTTTTACGGACGCCGGGGAGATACTTGTCAATCTCGGCCTCATTGACTTCCACGCGTTCCAGGCGGTCGGCGAGGTTATACAGCTGCTTCTCGATGATATGCTCAGGGGTCGGAACCTTCTTATACTCGAATTGCTTACCGATGATTTTCTCGATTTCACGCAATTTGGACTTTTCGCGCGAGTGTATGATGGCTACACTCACACCGGTCTTGTTGGCTCGTCCGGTACGTCCCGAGCGGTGAGTGTAGACCGCCACATCGTCAGGGAGTCCGTAGTTGATGACGTGTGTCAGGTCATCGACATCCAGACCGCGGGCAGCCACATCGGTCGCCACGAGCAACTGCGTCACATGGTCGCGGAATTTCTTCATCGCCAGGTCACGCTGCTGTTGCGAAAGGTCTCCGTGCAGGCAGTCGGCATTATAACCGTCTGAGATGAGTTTGTCGGCTATCTCCTGTGTCTCCTTGCGTGTGCGGCAGAAGATGATACCGTATATGTCCGGATTATTGTCAGCCACACGTTTGAGGGCCAGATACTTGTCGTGAGCCTTGACCATGTAATAGATATGCTTTACATTTTTAGCTCCCTCATTCTTGTTGCCCGCGACGAATTCCACCGGCTCGTGCATGAACTTCTTGGCAATACCGGCTATTTCCTTAGGCATTGTAGCTGAGAACATCAGCATCTTGCGGTCGTCAGGGACGTGCGACAGAATCTCTTCGATGTCATCGAGAAATCCCATGTTGAGCATCTCGTCGGCCTCGTCGAGAATGACGGTATGCACATCATCAAGTTTGACCTCTCCGCGCTTGATAAGGTCGATTAGACGACCCGGGGTGGCGACAATCACCTGCACACCCTTGCGCAGCGCGCGGATTTGAGAGTCGATGGAGGAACCGCCGTAAACCGGGAGTATGCGTATGTTGTCCTGATATTTTGAGAAGTCAGCGAGGTCGCCGGCTATCTGCAGACATAATTCTCGTGTCGGAGCTATGACCAGTGCCTGAGCCGTATCCTTGTCGGCATCGATGCGTTGTAAGACCGGGAGACCGAAAGCGGCGGTCTTGCCCGTACCGGTCTGTGCCAGTCCCACAACATCCCCCTCTTGTGACAGGAGGTGCGGGATGACCATCTCCTGGATGGGCATCGGTGATTCAAATCCCAACTCACTTATCGCTTTCAATAATTCGGGCGCAACGCCCAATTCTTCAAATGTCTTCATATCGGATTATATTCTTTGCTTACCCCGGATATTATAGCCCGGGAGTAAAATATGTTAATGGAATTATATGCCTGATTCGACATACTGTTTAATACTATAACAAGCGAAGTTGTCAATAATCCTTATGAAGGGATAAATTCTTTGGTGTACACCGAAGTTGATACCGGTTGCCGGAAGATAAAACGAAGGGGTCAGTGAGTTCGCGATATGGTCTGGAGTTCGGCGAGATGATTGGCCACGATAACTGCTTTGCTGATATGGTCGCAGATACAGTCTCGAGGTATCATATTGTCAATATGTGACTTATGTAGGGCTTCGCGGACACTGTCATTGACACCTGACAGCACTATACGTATACCCTCCTTGTGAGACGACTCTATGAGTATCTGCAGGTTATGGAGACCGGTCGAGTCGATAAAGGGGACTTTGCGCATGCGTATGATTCTGACCAGAGGTGTCTCCGAGTTGGTGTGTCTCACCACTTCGTCAAACTTGGTCGCGGCACCGAAGAAGAACGGGCCGTCAATCTCATATACAGACACCCCGTGATGGAGGTCGAGAACCTCATGCTTGGACATATCAGTGCCCTCGGCAGCGTCGAGCTGACGGCCGTAGACCTTGACGGTAGTATTTTCCGACACGCGACGCAGGAAGAGGACTACAGCCAGGAGCAATCCAATCTCGATAGCGATTGTAAGGTCGAAAACGACGGTGAGCAAGAATGTGGTGACAAGCACAGAGACATCCCCCTTGGGGTCGTTTGCCATCCCCTTGATGGTGCGCCAACCGGACATATTGTAGCTGACCATGATAAGGACAGCGGCCAGACACGACATCGGTACGAGGTTGATGAGCGGCATGGCGAAGAGGAAGATGAGCAGGAGCACGACAGAGTGAATGATACCGGCGACGGGAGTCTTGCCTCCATTGGTGATGTTGGTCATGGTACGCGCGATTGCACCTGTGACCGGTATACCTCCGAAGATGGGGACAACCATATTGGCTATGCCCTGACCCATAAGTTCGGTATTGGAGTTGGTTCTGTCTCCGGTACGTCCGTCAGCGACCGTCGCGCTCAGCAGACTCTCGATGGCGCCAAGCATAGCGATGGTGAATGCGGAGGGGAGCAGGAGATTGATAGACTCCATATTAAGACTGATGTGTGCGGCTTGTGGCAGAGCAGGCTTAAGGTCACCGAAGCGGTCGCCGATGGTCTGTATGCCCTCCACGCCACAGTACTCCTTCAGTATCCAGACCACCAGCGTCACGACTATGATTGCAGTCAGGGCGCCGGGAAGGCGTTTGTTCACTTTGGGCGTGAAGATGATGATGAGCAGCGAGCCTAATCCGACAGCGAGTGTGGTTAGATTAACGGTCGAGAAATACCTGAAGTAGACACCCCATTTGCTGACGAAGTCGCCGGGAATCTTTTCCGGTATATTCAGCCCGAAGAAGTCGGGCATCTGTGTCGAGAATATGGTGAGTGCGATACCGGCGGTAAAGCCTACGACTATAGGGTATGGTATGAATTTGATAATGGTGCCGAGACGGAAGAGTCCCATCAGGACAAGAATCATACCTGCCATAAAAGTCGCAATAGCCAGTCCGCTGAGTCCGTAGAGCTGGATTATATTGTAAATGATGACGATAAATGCCCCGGTAGGTCCGCCGATTTGCACGGAGTTGCCGCCGAGCAATGAGACTATAAATCCACCGATGACGGCTGTGATAAGGCCGACCGTAGGAGTGACACCACTGGCGATAGCGAAAGCGATTGCAAGCGGCAGCGCCACGATACCGACGACGATACCGGCCACAAGGTCACTGCGGAAACGGGACATATTGTATCCCTTGAGCGAATCGATAATAGCCGGATGGAAATCAGGATTAGTCAGAATTTTCATAGTTATAGTGTTATTGTTCACACAATATGCTGATTGATATAATAGCACATCCCGGCTCCGTTATTGCAGCCTATGAGATATTTCCGATTATTATGAAGCGTGACGAGGAAGCAGTCGGAGGCTTTGCCGTAATAGGCGAAGTAGCGGCCCGTGTCCCCCTCGTTATACCATCCCCAGTATCCGCAGTAACCTCCGCTGCCGCATGCGCGGTATGCTCCCATTGTCGGGGGACTCATACGGACTGAGGTGATTTCACTGTAGGGGATAAATTTCTTGCCCAGCAATCGTCGGATGCAGATACCGTGTTCATCAGCTGTAACCCGTAAGGGAGCATAGAACATGGAGAAGCCGATAATCGCCATCAGTATTAACAGGATAAGGGAAAATTCTCCCCAACGTGCATTGGCAGCCACGAAAATGCAGATTGCTGCGAGTACCAATGTGATTGAGATTGTCATGACCCGACAATACGTGCTGTAAACCACCTTTTCATTCATTCTGCAAAGGTAGCAAATATTTTCCGATAGAGAGTAATATTCCGACTTTTCATCAGTCAGGCAGTCCGCTACGTTCCTTCTTCAAAGTCAAAATATCACTCAAAAATAAAAGCAATCCAAGTATAAACTAATTTTAAACATCTACTTACTTATTCAAATATTTGTTTATCTTTGTCGGCATGAAAACGCGCATATTATCTCTGGGTATGTCAGTGTTGCTGACAGCCTCAATAGCATCGGCAGACGATGTTCTGTCCGCAAATTCTCTTGTAGACAAGCAGATACAGAGTATTGTGGAATCCAACAAGGTTGTATTTTTAGATGGAAAACCGTCTGAGGAGGCTCAGCGTCAGCATGATATTGACTCCGTTCGTTCTGTCGTCACAGAGTTCTATTATGACCAGTTCCGTCATTTTCAGGACCCCGATGCTCCCTATTTCCTCTTTATGAGCAAAGATGCGCAATTGGCTATGGGTATCGGCGGTGCGGTCAGGATGCGTGCATACTACGACTGGGGAGGTGCCATTCCTGCGAGCGGGTTTGCTCCATATCTCATACCGATGACCCCTGACCCGACGAATATGCGTGCTTTCGGCACTACACCCGCCGGAACATGCCTGTTCTTCAGAGTGATAGGCCGCAACAAGAGATTGGGTCATTATCAGCTTTATATCGAGGCAAATTTCAATGGTTACAGTTCACGGGATTTTCATCTGAAAAAAGCATATGCCATAATCAATGACTGGACCATCGGTTATGCCAACTCCACATTCTCCGACCCGGCAGCCGTTCCTCCGACTGTTGATGCTCAGGGTCCGAACAACAAGATTAGTCCGACGTCGGTGCTGGTGCGCTGGATGCCTACGGTTAAGAACAGATGGGTTTTCGCTCTGTCGGCCGAGACGCCATCGACGGCAATAGATGTCAATAGCGTCGATACCAAGAAAGTGACTAACTGGTTGCCCGACTGGGCCGCTTTCGTGCAGTATC
This sequence comes from uncultured Porphyromonadaceae bacterium, assembly GCA_947176545.1. Lineage (GTDB taxonomy): Bacteria > Bacteroidota > Bacteroidia > Bacteroidales > Muribaculaceae > Lepagella. Next base: position 11,479 of record CAMWRB010000010.1, on the reverse strand, counting down.
AGTGGGCCAAAGGCCAGCATCTCCGACTGTCCGGCATAGTGCGTACGCTCTCTTATCGAGATATGCACACACAGAAGAATTATAATCCGACAGGGTGGGGACTGCTGCTCAGCAATGTGACTCATCCTATCCCTCAGCTCACCACTTACGCCACATTATCATACGGTAAGGGTATGGAGAGCCTCGGCGGCGACCTGCAGATTGCCAACTATGACCTGATACCGGACCCGGAGCAAACAGGACATCTTTATGCCCCGGCTTCATTGGGGTGGTGTGTCGGATTGCAATACAACTTCCTGCCTAACCTCTTCATGAGTGTCAGCGCGTCACAGTCATATCTGATGCCCAAGTACGATATGCCGGCCGATGAATATAAGAACGGCTTTTTCGGAGATATCAATGTATTCTGGAATCTGACTCCGCGTATTCAGGTGGCAGCAGAATTCGACCTCGGCCGTCGTCAGAACCGTTCCGGAGAGGCTAAATGGGCACGGCGTGTCGGTGCAATGGCTCAATTCTCATTCTAATATACAGAACCTTAACCGGGTCACGTCGAGTATGGGTAAATATAAGGTCAGGACAATATCTTCGGGCAATTTCGACCGGGAGTGCGCAAGGCTTGAGTCTCAAGTCAGAGCCGGCGGCTACACTCCGGATTGCGTCATAGGGATTGAGAGCGGAGGTCGGTATGTGGCTGAAAGGATGTTTATGGATGTGCCACATCTGTATACGCGGTTGCAACGTGACTCCACCGGTTTCAAGTCCGGACATCGCGGTGAGGTACTGAAAGGTATCTTCCGGTTTGTACCCCGTTTCTGTCTCAACAGGATGCGTAAAATTGAGGCAAAAAGATTGTCGGAGTCTCACCATGCACTCCTTTCAGACTCGGAAAAGCTGCTTGCCTTGTTCGAGTCGAAATGTCGGGAGATACGGCTGCCTGACCTCGGTGATTACCGCAGGATACTGATAGTCGATGATGCCGTCGACAGCGGTATGACAATGGTGGCTGTTCTGAAACGTGTCCGCGACATGTGCGGTCAGGGATGTGATGTGAGAACAGCCGTCGTTACCGTTACGGAGGATTCTCCTCTCACTTCGCCTGATTATACTCTTTATAATAATAAAACATTAATTAGATTTCCATGGTCTCTGGACAGTTGAACGATAACCGCCGTGGGGCTCTTGTGGCCGACCTTGACGGCACGTTATTGATGGGTAACTCCCTGAAATGGATTCTAAAGGCCGGCCTGAAACGCCTGTTACAGCGCGGTCGTATCAAGTCTTTCTTTAAAGTCCTCTCTCTGGGAGGATTGTCGTGGTTCGGACTTATCAGCCATGAGACGATGAAGTACGGCGCATTGCGTATCTTCGGCGACGACAGGAAGCTGATGGAAGAGATGCACCGCCTCGGGCATGAGCGAAGTAACGTCAGGGTACACCGTCTGATAGATGATGCTGCAGACCGTGATGACCGGATTCTGGTGGCGACCGCAGCTTCCGAAAGTTATGTCGAAGAACTATGGGCAGGTGAGTATCTCGCCTCTCCATTCGGCGGCCCGGACCTGCGCGGCGAACGTAAGTCGGAGGCCGTAGAGAGATGGCTTAAAGCCAACGACCTGCGGTTTGATGTCTTTCTGACCGACCATTATCATGACTTACCGTTAGCACGGTTGGCATCGCGAGAGGGCGCGCATATCTATCTGGTCCGTCCTTCAAAGAAGAGCCGTGCGCTCTTCGATAAGGCAGGAATTAAATACACTCTGCTTTAAGTTATTGCCCCTGTATGCTTTATATTTATACCTGACAGGTTCGGGGTCTCGTTGTCATCGTGAGATGGCGAGAAGTTCGCGTATCCTTTCGGGTGTCATGCCACGGCGTGCGGCATAACGCATGATGTTTTCTTCAGAAATCGTGCCCAACTCGAAGTAGCGTGCTTGCGGTGAGCCTAATATAAGTCCTGTCGTCGTGGCATTGGGATATAGAGCGCCATTTTCAGTCAGTCGGATGCCCATTGAGCCGTAATCCAATATCTTGTCAGCCTCAAATACCAGTGACTGGTCCGGTAGCGACGGGTAGCCGATAGCAGGGCGGATACTCCTCTGACCTCTTTCCAGTCCCCATACCTCCGTATGTATCAGAGTATGTAACCGTTCTGTGGCGGCTTCAACCAATCTGTCAGCAATACTCTGCAGCAACAGAGCTTCATAATCATCGTGAGATGTCGCATGCTGTATCATATCCGCGAGCTGTTGCCCCACAGTGACGGCAAAGAGTCCGACCGTATCATCGGCCGGCGCTATGAAGTCTGATAAAGACAGATAGGGCGGGGACTCTCGTCTCAGTGTCGGTAGAATTATGGTGACATCGTCGTGAGTGATGACAATATTATCCTCCTCACGCCGTGCACGAGCCAAAACAGCGCGAGCAGATATTCTGATACCGGCGGCATCCAGCTGTGTCAGGAGTGCCTTGGCGTCGTCGAGCAATCGGGTGTATTCCCCGGTCGCATCATTGGGAATCTGCCACAGGTGAGTGAAGGCTTTCCAATTGATAAGGTCAGTCAATTCACCGGAGGAGAATGAATAGTCAAACACCCCGTACCTTTCAGGTGTTGATGCGGGGTGAGACACCTTTTCCGGGGTGACGATGTCGGCAGTCACAACAGAAGAACGGTTGTCGCGTGCTGCGTACTCCGCGCGCAAGCGGATCTGTTCCTTACTTATTTCTGCAATGGTGACATCGCGCCGCTCCGGGTCGCAGAGAGCAGCCATCACGTCGGGAAGAGTGGCTGCATCACCGGTGTGCACCACCGTGCCGCTGTATGCAGGCGCAATCTTCACGGCAGTATGGAGCGCTGATGTTGTCGCACCACCCACAAAGAGGGGAATATGGCTCAGTCCCGTCTCATTCAATCTCTCTGCTACATGTATCATCTCACTGAGCGAGGGGGTAATCAGACCGCTGAGACCGATGAAATCCGCGTTTATTTCGCGGGCTTTATCGACTATGGTCTGTGCGTCTACCATCACACCGAGGTCCGTGACTTCAAAACCGGAGCATCTCAGCACAACAGCCACAATATTCTTGCCAATATCGTGGACATCCCCTTTGACGGTGGCAAGTATGACACGTGCCGTCGCCGCATCCGCACGGTTCTCCTTTTCGTTCTCGATATATGGCGTGAGCCAAGCAATGGCTTGTTTCATGACTCCGGCACTGCGTACCACCTGCGGGAGGAACATCCGGCCTGCACCGAAATCTTCGCCAACCTTATTCATCCCGTCCATCAGGCGTCCTTTGATGACAGCCATGGCTGACCCATCCTCACGAAGTGCCATCTCAAGCAGGGATTCGAGTCCGGTGGTGTCACCGCGAACAACCTTCTCCTGAAGTGTCATTTCATTCCGGAGTCCGTCCGTACCGCCATTGGTTGCAGTCGAAATATTCTTCCTGTCCTGTTTGGAATCTTTTGATTTCATGGATGCCTTGCGACGTTCATCCTCCTCTTTCATCGCGGATGCAATGGTCAGCAATGATTCCGTAGCTTCGGTGTGACGGCAGAAAATGACATCCTCTATTGCCTGTCTAAGCTCGGGATTGACACTGCTGATGTCTAATGAAGTCGAGGGATTGACTATGGCCATATCCATTCCCCGTTCTATCGCATGGTGCAGGAAAACGGTGTGCATGGCCTCACGCAGGCGATTATTACCTCTGAATGCAAACGAGAGATTGGAGACGCCTCCGCTGACCTTTGCACCCGGAAGGTTTGACTTTATCCAGCTGACGGCATCAAGAAAATCGAGTGCATATCTGTCGTGCTCAGGTATGCCGGTGGCTATGGTCAATATGTTGGGGTCGAAGATTATATCCGTACCTTTGAGGCCGGCTTCCTCCGTCAGCAGCCTGTAGGCGCGTCTGCATATATCGATGCGCCTCTGCAATGTTGTGGCCTGCCCCGTCTCGTCAAATGCCATCACTATCGGTGTGCCGCCGAGCGCCGCTATGTCACGGGCATTCTGAAGGAATTTATGTTCACCCTCTTTCAGGGAAATACTATTGACAATCGGGTGTCCCTGTATACGTTTGAGTGCGGCAAGAATCACCTCTATCCGCGATGAGTCAATCATGAGCGGCACTGAGGCTGTAGTGCCGTCCAACGACAGAGAGGAGACGAAAGTCTGCATTTCCTGCAGTGTGTCGAGCATTCCGTCATCCATGTTGATGTCGAGGATACGCGCTCCCTTTTCGAGTTGTGATGTGGCGACCTGCAGTGCTTCGCTGTAATTTTTCTCATTGATGAGCCGAAGGAACTTGCGGCTGCCCGCGACGTTGCAGCGTTCACCGACCTTAACAAAACCCTCGGATGGCGATACACGCAGTTGTTCAAGTCCGGAGAGCAGCAGTGTGTTTCGCTCTTTGTCTGGAGCATCATCCGGAATAGTGCGAGGTTTTGCCGAATGTGCAGCATTGGCAATGGCTTTGATGTGTTCGGGAGTCGTGCCGCAGCACCCTCCCACGATGTTGAGGAGACCTCTGTCAAGGTATCCGCTGATGGTTGCTGCCATAGTCTCGGGTGTCTCGACATACCTTCCCATCTCATCGGGCAATCCGGCATTGGGATGTATACTGATGTATGAACCGTACTTACGCAGTGTATAGAGATAGGGTTCCATATCACGCGCTCCGAAACCGCAATTTAGACCTATGGAGATAGCTCCCGCATGTCTGATTGAGGCGACAAAAGCATCGAGAGTCTGTCCTGAAAGGGTGCGTCCGGTCTGCGTCAGGGTTACTGACACCATCAGATGGGGACGGCGACCTGTCTGTTGAAATGCACTCTTGATGCCTGATATGGCGGCCTTGGCATTGAGCGTGTCAAAGATAGTTTCCAGCAGGAGAATATCAACACCTTCACTGATGAGCGCGACGGCCTGTTCTTCGTATGCTTTGGCCATACTGTCGAATGTGACATGATGCGGGTCGTCCGCGCTGTCAGGCATACTTAGAGCGACATTGCCGGGTCCCATACTGCCGGCTACATAGACTTTACGACCGGTGAGCTGCTGTTCGCGACGCGCCTCCTCAACCGCTATCCTTGCCGCCGCTCTGTTTATATCGGTCACCCGGTCGGCAAGACCATACTCAGCTAACGAAATGGCGTTGGCATTGAAGGAATTGGTCTCGATGATGTCAGCGCCGGCATCAATGTAGGCCCGGTGTATGCCGGCTATGATGTCCGGACGCGTGAGTGACAGCAGGTCGTTGCATCCTTTCAGTGCGACGGAACTCTGAGCAAATTGTGAGCCCCTGAAATCATTTTCTGTAAGATTGAAGCGTTGTATCATGGTGCCCATAGCGCCGTCAAGCACCAGGACACGTTCCCTAAGATTCTGTTCAAATGTCATTGTGAACCCTATAACTTATCAATATACCTGTTCAATATATCTGTTCCGCGACGCGACGTACACTCTCCGTTGCCATCAACGAGTAGAAATGCAGCCGCGGCACACCGTGAGCTATCAGTTCTCGGCATTGCTGTATGCACCATTCCACACCGACCTCGCGTGCCTGTTCATCGGTGGTGCATTTACGCAATTCAGACGCGAAAGCTTCCGGAATATCCGTACGGAAGATACGAGGCAGGACGGTGAGCTGATTGCGCACGACGATTGGCTTTATACCGGGAATAATCGGAACATTGATGCCCTCAGCCCGGCAATGGTCGACAAAGGAGAAGTATTTCTGATTGTCGAAGAACATCTGTGTCACCAGATATGACGCGCCGTTCTCCACTTTCTGTTTGAGATAGTATATATCGGAGTCCATATTGGGAGCCTCCTCATGTTTCTCCGGATAGCATGCCATACCGTATGTGAAGGGTGTCTCGATACCTTCGAGTTTTGTGCCGTCGAGCGAATATCCCTTGTTGAAGAGATTGACCTGCTGCTGCAGGTCCGTGGCATGTTCGTGGTATATTTCGGGGTCCTGCTGTATAGTCTCCAGACTTTTGCAGTCACCGCGCAGAAGCAGCAGATTGGTTATGCCGAGGAAGTTGAGGTCGAGCAATGCGTATTCCGTCTCCTCCTTGCTGAAACCTTTGCAGATGATATGCGGTACGGCCGGGATGCCATACTTGTTCTGAATGGCGGCCGCGATGGCTACAGTGCCGGGACGTTTGCGTATATGTACGCGTCGGTGTGTCCCGTCGGGTTGCTCCTTGAATATATATTCGGAGTGGTGAGACGTGATGTTGATATTGACGGGATTAAAATCCTTGAGCTTGTCGATGATATGATATACCTTGTGTATACTGTTTCCTTTGAGCGGAGGGAGTATCTCGAAGCTGAAGTCGGGTTTCTCTCCCGGTATGCCGTTTATAGCTGCGGTGGCGGCTGTATTGATTGTGTTGCTGTTCATGAATTGTTATTGACCGCTTTGTTAATAGCTTGTGAGAGGTCTGCGATGATGTCTTCCGGGTCTTCGAGTCCGATACTGAGCCGGATTAATCGCGGCGATACATCCATTGCAAGCCTTGTCTCGACGGGGATAGTGCCGTAAATGGTGCTGTAAGGGTGTATCGCAAGAGTGCGGTTGTCAAAGAGGTTGGTAGCACGCTTTACGAGCTGCAGCGAGTCGATAAACCGGTAGCAGGCCTCTTCGGAAGGGAGGAGCAATGTGAGCATCGCGCTGTAATTGCCGTCGAACTGGATATTGCACAACTCGTGGTAGGGATTGTCCGGCAATCCGGGGTAACAGACCTCAATCCCTTCAATCTCCGAAAGCGCCAGGGCGACCTCCATAGCATTGGCCTGCTGAGCCTCATATCTGACCTGAAGGGTTTCGAGACCGAGAGTCTGCAGGTATGCAGGGTTGGGGGTCATATACCCGCCGAAATTCATCAGCACGTCGCGGCGGACAGCCTCATCAAATCCCGGGACGGTACCGTAGTCTATGACCAAGCCTCCTAATGATGTGGCTCCTCCACTGAGATATTTGGTGGAAGACAGCACCTCTATATCGACTCCAAGACGTTTCACATCGGCAAACGTGAAGGGTATCATTGTGGTGTCGGCCACCAGGGCGGCTCCGTGTGCATGGGCAATATCCGCCAAAGCGGCAATGTCGGCTACCTCCATCTGCGGATTGGTGATGGTCTCAAGATATATGCAGGCCGTATTGTCATTGACCGCGCGGCGTACAGCATCAAGGTCGGTGAGGTCTACAAGCTCGGTCTCCACTCCGAAACGCTTGAGGGTGCGTGTCAGCAGCAGGAATGTGTTGCCAAATAGATGACGTGAGGTGACAACCCTCTTGCCGGCGGCCGTGATTGCCATGAATATGGCGCTGATTGCAGCCATACCCGAATTGAAGGCTATGACATCGCGGGCTCCCGTCAGATTTCTGACGATATTCTCAAAGTGAATGACTGTAGGATTGGTGACACGCGAATAGTCCGGTGCATTTGAACGGGCACAGAATGAGTCAGCCATCTCCTCATGGTTTTTGAACTCGTATGCACAGCAGTTGTAGACCGGCATAGCGAGCGCTCCGTAAGCATCCGGCGAAGGGTAGGGGGTATGGATTGCTTTTGTGGTTTTCTTCATTATGAGCTTATTTGATTAGGAACCGGTCACCGGTCTCTTTGACGATATTTTCGTAATATTTCCGGTCATATCCGGGGAAGTCGGGGTATACGGGTATGCCGTATTCATTGTATCTGAATTTACCCTGCTCGTCTACCTTCTTCATGTTGCCGTCCATGAACCTGACGAGAAGATACTGCGCGAGGTCGCGATATGCATCGGTAGCCTCTTTGGCTATCTCGGCAGCCTCAGCATTGACCTGCGCTCTGACTGCCTCTATATCACCTGACTTGGCCAGTTCGGAGAGTTTGGCCTCACGTTCGGGACGTGACTGCGTATATTTCTGTTCGAGGCCGTTCTGCACTTTGCGGATGTCGGGTATCATCAAGTCATAACGGTGGTATGCCTGATTGGCGACCCAGTTGTTCATCCAGAAATTGGAGTTGATGTCGAATGTATTGATGTCGCCGGGCTGAAGTTGCACGGGTATTTCAGTCATCGAGCAGTAGAAAGGCATGTAGACGCAAGTGTTAGTATCGTCGGTTCCGAACCATAGTACACCGCCTACGGCATCAGGGAGGAAGTCACGGCTCTGCGAGACATAGCTCCAGCCTGTCTGCTGAGTACCTATGGCCCGTTCCATAACATAATTCTTGCCGTCCACCTCATAATCCATCGGTCGCCAGCGATAGGGTACATGATTGGGACCTGCGCCGATATCGTCGGTCATATTGTAAGGAGTGCCCTCGAAGTGGTCGCGCATTGACTGCTGCATCTCCTCCAGGCTGACCTTACGTTGCGGGATGATATACAGAGGCATCGGTTCGTCAGTGTCGGCATTGACCCAGGCGAAGTATGCGTCGGCATCCGGATTGAAGCGACGGAAGTATGACCACACACGTGCGTCGCATCCGCGGCGGGTGTCGGCGGTGTGGTGCTCGAAAGCATCGGCAAAAGAGAAATCCTCATCCTTGCCTGAGAAATAGCCGCGCCGGCGTGCAAAGGGTATAAGGTCTTTGCTGTATCTTACATTCTTCTTATCCTTAAGGTCCACCTTGCGTATGCGAGGCTCGTTGGCATGACCGGAGATGGCATCATCCGGTATGCGGACGGCTATCCAGACTGCTCCTTTCTCAGCTCCCTTGCCAATCATCTCCATGACCCATACCTCATTCTTATCAGCTATCGTGAATGATTCGCCTGAAGAGGCATAGCCGTATTTGTCGACGAGGTCAGTCATTATATCTATAGCCTCCGGAGCCGTTTTGGAGCGTTCGAGTGCGATTTGTATCAACGAACCGTAATCGATGATGGATTGGCCGGTCGTGTCGACCAGTTCCTTATGGCCACCCCATGTGGATTCGCCTATGACAACCTGGTGTTCGTTAATGTTGCCTACTACATTATACGTATGTGCAGCCTGTGGTATCTCTCCCAACGGCTTGCCGGTGTCCCATTCCACCACTTTACGCATGGCGCCTTTGGGATGGTCTGCAGCCGGTGTGTGGACCAGCATACCGTAGAGATTATGACTGTCAGCGGCGTAGGTCGTCATGACCGAACCGTCTGTGGTGGCTTTCTTGCCGGCAATGAGACTTGTGCACGCATCGGCATCAGGAGTCACTGCAGTCAGCATTGCCACTGCAGATAATAATTTTATTCCGGAATATAATTTCATATCAATATAGTTAGTGAGGCGGGGTTTGAGCTCTCTAATTTCACAAAGGTACAAAAAATATAGATGACTCTCAGACACATTTGTACAAAAAATGTTAATCACGCTTCCGTCGACTTCTTCCCGGACCGTAAATAAATCACCTGTCGGCTAATCAACCATTCACTCTGACGGGCGTTATAATATTAGATTATTAAAAAATTAATACTATGACACGCAAAGAACTCTCTGACGTTATCGCCGCTCAGGTAGCGGACGTACTTGCCAACTCCGGCGAATGGGGCGCAGACCCTCAAATCAGCATTATTCCGACTACGTTGTTGGTAGGTGTCGAACGACGTGAAGATGCCAATCTCGCTATGGCTTACAGCGACTATGCCATCGAGGAGGATGCCGTTGAGGACGGTGATTATTCTGAAGACGCAGCCGATTTCCAATCTGCTTCAGACCCGGACCTATATCCTGTGTACACTTTGGCGGATATGGCCGCCCGTAAGCCGGATATGAGTAAAATCACCAAGCTGGTGGAAAGATATATCCCGGAGAAGGAGGAAAACCTTTACGCTGAGTAGTGCTCGGGGCGCAATCACCAGCTGCTTCCCTTTCTACGGTGATGGCGGTGTAAATATAGTAATAATCCGGTGACGGGGAGAGAAATACCGATTGCAACCGCAACCAGCCAAAGAAGACGGGAAAACATATCCTCCCAGCTTCCGACGTGCAGGGCGTGAAGTGTATGGTACAAGTTATTGTTCCAATCTCCCGTATTGTCCGACTCAAACAATGAGTAGACAATATCACTATACCACCCGAAACACCATGTAAGGGCCGTCATTGCCATGAGCAGAAGTGGAATCCCGCTCCAAAAGCCACCGGCACTGTGAAAACCGGATAGTTTATTGGGAAAAGAGAAATTGAGGTTTTTCTTCAGGGCAATTAATGGATTTTGATGTTTTATTCTTAAACCACGTCCCATCTTGATAGTCCTCTGAAACCATAAAATGTATCCGGTGATAATTTCCACGACTGCCAATAAAGTAGCGATAGCGATGATTTCTTCGCCGGTGTTTCCCAAATAGAGGTCAGTATGACATTGCCTTGCGACTTTAAATATCGGTGAATAGGAACCGATAATCTTGCCGAAGACAATTATCAGACCCGACAGACACGAAAATATAAAGAACAGGCCTATGACAAGGCCTGTCCATCTGTGAATAAGGCGTATGATGCGCATTAAGAACTTCTGGTATTTGGATAAGCGGGTTTACTTATCTACATTTGAACACCGTGTTACTTTTTCAGGGAGTCAAGCCACTCGTCAAAAGCTTTTTCTGAGGTTTTGTTCAAAATTACTCCCTCAGTGAGGTTATAGTTGGGGTATGCGGCTTTCAGGGCATCGAAACTCGGATTCAGACCGCTCGAATGCGCTGTGGCAAAGACTATAATCTTCTTACCCGTGAAGTCGTATGAGTCCAGGAAAGTGTAGACTACGAGCGGAGCCTTGTCCCACCATACGGGGAAACCGACATAAACTGTCTCATAGGGGGCAGTGTCGAGTCCGGTCTTGATAGCAGGACGCATATCCGGATTCTTGTTCTCAATCGCACTTCTGGAGTTGTCGTTCTCATAATCGAGGTCTTCATCAGTGTAAACCTTCTCGGGAACAATCTCATAGAGTGTACCACCGGTGGCATCAGCCACTTCGGCGGCGGCCTTTGCCGTAGTGCCCGTAGCAGAATAATATGCGACCAGCACCTTTGAATCAGTTGTATCGGCAACCGCTGTTGAATCCTGAGCTGTGTCACTTGATTTGCCACCGCCACAGGCTGAAAGAGTCAATCCGGCTGCGAGCGCCGACATAATAAAAATAAATTTTTTCATAATCGATAAAAAGTCTTTGACCCCGACATATCTCTCGTTGGATGAAGATTACTTGTGGGGTGTTGATTAATTACTATTTCTCCACAAATATAGATAAAAATTCACTCTCATACAAACTCCCGATTTCCCTGATAACGGTCGGTAAAAAGTAGAATAAGGAACGAGTGCAGTCTGCGGCGTTTATCATGATTGTGGAGTTCGGAGGAAGAGTGACTCGGCGACAGAGACACAACCCTCACCTGGTCTAGCTTTCCAAGGTGGTTGATTATTCACAGTACGGAGAGCGCCAAGAGATGACTCTGTTGGAGGGAACGGAGTTGTATTTCGCAAACATTTT
>CAMWRB010000009.1 GCA_947176545.1 uncultured Porphyromonadaceae bacterium | reverse complement strand
ATTTTATAGAGAGTGCCGGTTTAAACCGAATTGAGGCTCATGAGGAGATGCTGTTGCGTCACACGACATCGCGTTTGGAATCGGAGATAGAGGGTCTGCGCATATATGGCACGTCCTCTCACAAAAGTGCGGTTATTTCTTTTTTAGTAGATGAGATTCATCCCTATGATATCGGAATGTTGCTTGACGGTTTGGGTATAGCTGTCAGAACGGGGCATCATTGTGCCCAACCGCTGATGGAGCGGCTCGGCATTCCCGGCACGGTGCGTGCCTCATTTGCAGCCTACAATACAATAGAGGAGGCTGACGCGTTCGTTGACGGACTGAAACGCGTAGTCACCATGCTGAGATAGCATATCTATGTAATCTGCCCAATCCCGGCACGTTGTACCGGGTTAGTCAGATGCAGTCGCTCCGCGACATAAGGGAATCGTGCATCTTATTCTTGTAATTGTGTGCCGGGTGTGGATGATTACAGGGACAACATGTCGCGGAGTGACATAATCTGATTAACCCGGTACACCGTACCGGGTATGGTAACCAATCCGTCGGTATCTGTCGCGGAGCGACTGCACCTTATTGATACGATTATTGCAGCTGATATCGTTTCTCCGTGACTAACACACTTGGTTAATAGCTTGTAAATTTTTTATTAAAATATTGTTTTCAATTATTATTATTATTATTATTATATTTGCAAAAATGAAATTATATAAAAATTGAATTTTGTATACAAACCTCATTTGAATCAGTATATTTTTCTGCCCTATACAAAATATTCAGATGAGAACACGATTCAGACCAACATCCAATTTTTAACCTATAAAATAAAAATCATGAAACATTTCTATGCTTTTCTGTTAATGACACTCCTATTGCCTTTCTCGGCGATGAGTAATATACTCCTGCTTCCATCAGCATCCTCACTTTGGTGGAAGATGGCGTAGTGCAGGATTCAAAGATTATAAAGTAATAATGTTTTTAAGAATAAAGATTATGCGATTAGATATATTAAGTTTTGCAGCCGTTGTGGCGTGTGTATCTTTTGGTTGTATAAATATAGAGGCTCAAGATTATGTTGTTCATGCAAAAGATGTAAAATTGGATATTGTAGATGATGCCTTTAATGTCTATTGGCCCGGAACAGCCTCTGATGAACATACGATATATGTAAGGGGGAGAAATAGCGAAATTACCCATACATATACTGATGCGGTTATTGCTTTAGATGAGGGTAATTTCTGGTGTGATATTGTGTTCTTATCTCAAAATCCACCGGAAGTCGGCCTGACATATATAGACCCGTGGAATGAAATTGACTCAGGGATACGCCTGAAACCAGGAGCTCGTATTCCGGACCATATAGAATATCAGGGAACATTATACAAGGTGGTTGAACTCAAAGGAAGTAATTTTATTACAAACGGTGTGACAGTGCCGAATACTGTCCGATTTATTGAAAATGGTTTTGTTTCGGCTGAGGGCGAAATCAACTTCGGGGAGGGTTTGGAAATATTGGGACCGAATGCCATCACAAGCAGTCCTGACTTGAAACGGTTATCTTTCCCGAATTCCTTACGTCGTATATTAAGCGACGCATTCAACGGCACAGATATCAGTCGGGGTAATTCGCGTACGCCATATCAACTGGAAACTATCGACTTTTCCGCAGGAATTACGAGCATCTATTCTGACAACTTTAACAACTTGCCTATGGTTGAAAAGATAGAGCTGCCCTATAAGTTGTCATATCTTGGCAGTAATTGTTTCAACAACCTTAAAGGTTTAAAGAGGGTATATATAAATCCATATATCAATTATATGGAGAATTGTTTTAACGACTGTCCGGATATTGAAGAAATCATTATAGATAAGTGGCATAATGACATGATGTTGGTCAATTGCTTCAATGCGGTAGATAAATCAAAATGTGTCGTAAAGGTCAAAGACCATCCGGAAAGTTTTATTCTAAAGGAACCCAATGGGAATAAAAACCGTTTCTGGAACGGGTATAAGGTCGTGAAGATTGAGCAAAGCGGTGTTGAGAATGTAATCTCCGAGGCCTCAATTCCTACTGAAGATGTCAAGCTATATGATATAACCGGCAGGCCTGTAGAGTCCGTAGACAAGCTTAAACGGGGCGAGGTGTACATAGAGCGTAACGGCAACTCATCCGGTAAGAAAATCGCCAATTAAGACTAACCCGTAATTAATTTTCAAATTAATTATCACTTTATCTTTCCAAAAATGAAAAAATTCATATTCCTATCAATACTTGCGACAACGGCTATGTCGTCGTTGGCCTCAACACTTCCGGAGGTGCTTTATCTATGTGGAAATTTTAATGACTGGGAATATCCCGATACGGAAGCCGGTCGTGGCTATCAGCTGACAGACGAGGATAAAGACGGTATCTATACCGGCTCGTTTGAACTGCCGGAACAATCCCTTTGTCAGTTCAAAATCATCACTCAGGCTGATTCTCCGGAATATAACCCTGATATAATATTGGGTGTCAGACCGGAGGATTGTGATGTCTATCTATTTAAAGGTGAGACGGAATCAAGAAATATCGGCACTGCTAAAGCCGGTTATAAAAGGGGGATTAGCATCTGCAACTGGTGTGGCGGAACGCTTGATATCTCCGTAAAACTCTATAAACAGGACGATAAGTATACGATTGGGTTAGTCAAACTCTTGTCTGACACTCAGCCAGAAATTCCGAAAATGGATTGTGTTTATCTAATCGGTGCTTTCAATGATTATAAGGTGCCTGAGGGCGAGAATCTTAACGGGGCTATACCCTTGCAACGCATGAACGGCAGGTTGCCCGTTTACGAAGGGATGGCCAATATACCCGCCGGAGAAGCCTCAATTGCCTTGTGCTATATTGACCCTGAAACAAAAGAGACCGGATATGTGTGTGGCGATGGCATGTCTTATCAGATGTATTCACAAATCAAGGGAGTCCCGGCAACAATGAAATTTATCTTCGGAACATCAGAAAACTTTGACAAAGAGAAAGATACACTCACCATCGGCAACTGGAACGGAGGATTGCTTACAGTAAGATATGAGATTATTCCACGAATACTCCAACTGATGTGGGATGATGCACCGTTGAATGACTTTCCCGCGGGGGGTAGTCTGTATATGATTATGGATACAGATGACGGCCAAAAGATTATACAGACCGATTCCGACAACTTTATACAGATTAACGAACCGACCTCGATTAAGTCGATAATATTTTCAACCGAGAACAGTGCGAACCCCGACCCGTCTACTGTCTGGGGTGTGCCTGAGGGTATTGACAACAGAATAACGGAAAGTTCGACACTGAAACTCGCGCAGGGCGGACAACAGATTCTGATAGACTGTAACGATTATATGACGGAGTTAATAAAGGTGAACAGAACCGGTCGGGATGTAAGTTTGAATATTAATGAATATTCAGAGATTATCCTTTTCGGATTTATGACAAACTGGAACTTTATCACTCCGGACAATGAAGAGTTCTATGAGCAATATAAACTCAGAAATGAGGGACATGGGCTGTTCACCGGGTCGTTCCTATGCCCGGCTTCTGATGATGCCTCCTTCCTTTTCTATACCCCGCTGTCGGACATGGGGTTATATCCTATCGGTGCTTCGGAGAGCTATGAATATAGTCCCATATCCATTTCAACAGGAGAATGGGCTAACTCCGGAATTGCAGTCGGTGGCAAAGGTATGTGGGCGTTAGGCGATTGCAATGAAGATGTAAACGTCGACTTCCGGCTTGACTTGCGACTCTGTGAATTGAGTATGAAAATCAACTCATCCGGTGTGGAAAGTGTCGATGATAAATACGATGCAGATATAACCTATTTCACTCTACAGGGTGTGAAAGTGGAGAATCCCTCAAACGGTATCTATATCAAAGTTACCGCAAAGGGGAGTGAAAAAGTATATATCCGCTGACCCGAATTGATTTTCACAAATCTGACCCTTACCGATTGAACTTATTGCGTTCGGTCGGTAAGGGTCAGATTTTATGTAAGAAATGTGCGAAAATGTGATATAAATCAATGGGATTGACGGGAATTTTGTGGATTGACTAAAAAGGATTATCTTTGTATCAGGTGTATTGTGTGCCCCTGATATTTTTTTATGAGTGATAATTCTGTAGATATATTTGATTATTCAGCGGCTGAACCGGAGGAAGATGTAATAGTCAATTCCTCCGTCGGTGATTATGATGACTCTGCAATCCAGACCTTGGATTGGAACGAACATATCCGTCGCCGTCCCGGTATGTATATAGGTAAGCTTGGTGACGGCACTCACGCCGAGGACGGCATCTATGTGCTTATAAAAGAGGTTGTCGATAACTCCATCGATGAGTTCAACATGGGTGCCGGCAAACGGATTGATATAACGCTGACCGAAGCCGGAGACTGCACAATACGCGACTATGGACGCGGAATACCGTTGGGAAAAGTGCGTGAAGTGGCTTCTGAAATAAATACCGGCGGAAAGTTTGACGATAAGAATTTCAAGAAGTCTGTCGGTCTGAACGGTGTCGGTCTGAAAGCGGTAAACGCTCTGTCGACTTATTGCGAGGTCGTGTCATATCGCGACGGTAAGATGGTCCGGGTATACTTCGAGGAGGGCAGGCTGATAGAGCAAAGTGAGCCTGTTGATACGACCGAGCCAAACGGTACGATGGTAAGATTCCATCCGGACCCCAAGTTGTTCCGCAATTACAGATTCAATCCGGAGTTTGTAGAGACGATGGTGAATAATTACACCTATCTGAACACCGGTCTGCAGATATATTACAACGGCAGGAAATATGTGTCGCGTCACGGTCTGCACGACCTGCTCAATGAGAAAATCAGTGTCAATCCGTTGTACCCCATCATACATCTGAAGGGTGAGGATATAGAGATAGTGCTGACGCATACGGACCAATATGGCGAGGAGTATTACTCGTTTGTGAACGGTCAGCATACCACACAGGGTGGTACTCATCTGACAGCATTCCGCGAGCATGTGTCGCGTACCATCAAGGAGTACTCCGGCAAAGGCTATGAGTTCAGTGACATCCGCAACGGAATGGTGGCGGCGGTTAGCGTCCGTATTCAGGAACCGGTTTTCGAGTCTCAGACCAAAACACGATTGGGAAGCAAGGAGGTCGCACCGGACAGCTCATTGACGGTCAATAAGTTTGTCGGCGACTTCATAAAGAAGGAATTGGATGACTACCTCCATAAGACTCCGGACACGGCCGAGAAGATGCTGAGCAAGATTGCTTCGAGCGAGAAGGAGCGGAAAGCTATGGCCGGTGTCGCCAAGTTAGCCCGTGAGAAGGCGAAGAAGGTAAGTCTGCATAACCGCAAGCTCCGTGACTGCCGTGTGCATTATAATGACAATCAGAAGGCTAACGCGAAGTCAGAGGATATCGACCTGCGTGAGGAGTCGTCAATCTTCATAACGGAGGGATTGTCAGCGTCGGGCACCATCACCAAAGTGCGTAACGCTCAGTATCAGGCTGTATTCTCGTTGCGCGGAAAGCCGTTGAACACCTTCGGCATGACTCAGGAGGTGGTATATAAGAATGATGAATTCAACCTGCTTCAGGCTGCTCTCAATATAGAGGACGGGATTGAGGGATTGAGATATAACAAAGTGATAATAGCTACGGATGCCGATGTCGACGGTATGCACATCCGCTTGCTGATAATCACCTTCTTCCTGATGTTCTTTCCGGATTTGATTAAAAAGGGTCATGTCTACATACTGCAGACTCCGCTCTTCCGTGTCCGCAGCAAAGCGGCCGCCAAGCGGGGTCGTCAGAAGCAGCGTAAGAACGGCGATGCCGATAGCGGTGAGCGCGATACCTATTATTGCTATAATGACGAGGAACGTCTCGCGGCGATTAAGAAATTGGGTAATAATGCCGTGATAACGCGATTCAAGGGTCTCGGTGAGATTAATGATGAGGAGTTTGCCGAATTCATAGGGGAGGATATGCGTCTCGACCCGGTGGTCATCAAGCGCGATGACATACCAGATGAGTTACTTGAGTTCTATATGGGCAAGAATACCCCAGACCGACAGAACTTTATCATAGACAATCTGTTGGTGGAGGATGACTCTCAAATATGAGCAGGGAGATTAATGTCGAGAGATAATCAAGCAGTCATCTTATGAGGAAAGCATTGTATCCCGGGAGTTTCAATCCCTTTACGCGTGGTCATCTTGATATAGTGGCCCGTGCACTGCGGGTGTTTGACCATGTAGAGGTATGTATCGGCGTGAATATCAATAAGGCGGGGTCTGCTGAGACCGCCGGGC
Organism: uncultured Porphyromonadaceae bacterium; assembly: GCA_947176545.1. Classification (GTDB taxonomy): domain Bacteria; phylum Bacteroidota; class Bacteroidia; order Bacteroidales; family Muribaculaceae; genus Lepagella. Next base: position 11,267 of record CAMWRB010000009.1, on the reverse strand, counting down.
TTACACGCCGTTATCTGTCTGAGATATTTGACGGTTATCCTGTAAGTGTGACCGTATCGTCCGGTCTTACGGCCAGGGCTGTAGCCGATGGCGGCGCCTGTTGTATAGTACGCGGAGTGAGAGGCGTTACTGACTTTGAGTATGAACGCACTCTTGCCGAGACCAATCTGAGCATATTCGGTGTAGATACTCTCCTGCTTTGTGCCCGTCCTGAGTTGTCAATTGTCTCCTCGTCGATGGTGCGTGAGCTTGAGCATTTCGGTGTCGATGTGAACGGATGGTTGGTGACAGCTGATGATGTCAGGGAGATATTGGGAGCCGGCATGGAAAAGAGAAAGGATTAATAAGAAGAACAGAGGAGAAATACAATAGATGAAGAGGATAAAATTTTTGCCGTTGGTGATGGTGACCGCCGGTGTCGCCTTGGTACACGGGTTCAATCTGAGTATAGGTATGCCTCAGCAGAAATTGCTGATGGCGCAGGAGGCTATCAAGCAATTGTATGTTGATAGCGTAGATGAGGATAAGCTGGCGGAGGATGCGATACGCGGTATGTTGGAAAAGCTGGACCCTCATTCACAATATTCGACAGCCGAGGAGACACGCGAGCTGAATGAGCCTTTGGAAGGAAACTTCAGCGGTATAGGGATAGTATTCAATATGGCCAAGGATACGCTATATGTCATTCAGACCGTGAGCGGCGGTCCGTCGGAGCGCATAGGCATGCAGGCCGGAGACAGAATAATCGCGGTCAATGACACCAACATAGCCGGTGTCAAGATGAAAAACCGCGATATAATGAAGCGTCTCCGCGGACCCAAGGGGACACGGGTGGATGTGACCGTGCTCCGTCTTCAGGAGAACGGCGCTGATACCATACCGTTCCGGATAACGCGCGATGATATACCAATCTACAGTGTGGATGCGGCATATATGGTCGATGACCGGACCGGTTACATACGACTCAATAAATTTGCGGCCGATACACATAAGGAGGTTCGGGAGAAGCTCACGGAGCTGCGCAAGCAGGGTATGAAGTCGTTGATATTGGATTTGACCGACAATGGCGGCGGGTATCTTCAGGCTGCTATTGACCTGCTCGGCGAATTTCTCGAGCCCGGCTCACTTGCCGTCTATACCGAGGGATTGCAGTCCCCGCGTTATGATGCCCATACCTCTCCGCGACTCAGCGGTCCGCTGTTCGATGACGGGCGTCTGGTCGTAATGGTCAATCAGTGGTCTGCATCCGCTGCCGAAATCACCGCCGGTGGTGTTCAGGATTGGGACCGCGGTGTGGTCGTGGGACGACGCACATTCGGAAAAGGATTGGTGCAGAGGCCTATTCCGTTGCCCGACGGCTCGATGATACGTCTGACGGTAGCTCACTATTACACTCCGACAGGTCGGGATATTCAGAAACCGTATGTCAAGGGAGATGAGGACGCATACCGGCGTGACATAGAAGATAGATTCAATCATGGAGAACTGATGCACGGTGACAGTATCCGTGTCAATGACTCGCTGAGGTATGAGACACTTGTCAAGCATAGAGCCGTGTATGGAGGAGGAGGTATTACGCCCGACAGATTTGTCGCACTCGATACGACTGAATATACCAAATACTACCGTAACGTAATGGCCAAAGGAATCTTCAACCGGTTTGCCATCAACTATGTGGACAAGCATCGTAAGGAGGTGAAGAAGATGTATCCGGATGACAGTCAGTTCGTCAGGGATTTTGAGGTCACTCAGTCGATGCTTGATGAAATCAGGAGTATGGCCGACAAGGAGGAGGTAAAGTATGATGAGGAGGAATTCAACCGCTCCGCGCCCCTGATGCGAATGATGATTAAGGGACTGATAGGGCGTGATATATATGACAACTCGACCTTCTTCAAGGTGTACAATCAGCATGACCCGATGTTTGCCGAGGCGTTGCGTCTGATTAATTCGCAGGATTATACCACTATTTTATCATCTCCGGCAAAAAAATAACCGGATTAACTATCGACAATATGTATAGAGTGAAGTTGGCAGCAGTGATAACGGCCATAATGATGTATGTCTGTGACGTATGTGCCGTATGCGTCACCACCGATATTGATTCCGTAAAGAATCAGATACCCTCCGATACCCTCGTATCAAGCTTTTACAGCCAATATGGTGAGAGTATGTTACGCTCCCCCCTGGTGTTCAGCGGATATATGAGTGTACGTCGTTTCAAGCCCGAAGTTCCGGTGCCGGTGTTTGAAATGCGCTCATCCGAATATTCGTCCGACTCATTGAGGTATGCCGGCATTCTGACACGCGAGCATATCAATCCCGAAGACCTTGAGGAGGGTGATGAGGTATTGGAATTGCAGGCATCCGATATCGGTATAGAATCCTCACCTGAGGTGCGGCTGTCAGCTGAGGAATTGAAACGGATGGGTGAGTTGCCGGGATGGTTCGAGACCGCGCTGCGGGCTGAGCGACTGATGCGCACGCTCCGATATGAATATATGTTGTCACATCCTCGGCAAATCGCATATGCGAGCTGGGAGGTTCCGGCTCCGCCGACACTCCCTGATGAGGATTACAGCTTCATAAGTTTTCTTGAGAGTCTTGACCTGCCTCAGGTGGACGCCGATGCAGCCATCTTACCGGAATTTGAGAAACGTCGTGTCAATTGGCTGCATCTCTTTTCGACCGGTCTGCATGTATCTCAGGCCTTTGTAAGTAATAACTGGTATCAGGGCGGCACGTCGTACCTGTCGTTGCTCTTCAACTTCAATTGGGACGTGACTCTCAATACTGTCTATCATCCGGACCTGATGTTCAACTCGTCGCTGAGTTATAAACTGGCAATCAACTCCAACCCAAAGGGGTCGTTGCATAAGTACAGTATTTCACAGGACCAGTTTCAGTATAATCTGAAGGCAGGTTTCAAAGCGTGGCAGAAATGGTTTTATTCCGCATTGATACAGTTCAAGACTCAATTCTTCAATGCATATCCGGCCGATTCTCCGGATATGACCGCAGCGTTCCTCTCTCCGGCAGAACTTAATATTGGTCTTGGTATGACCTACGCCACGACAGGTCGTAACAATTCGCTGAAATTTGCAGCCTCCATATCTCCCATCTCTTACAATTTAAAGGCATGTATGTCCAACCGAATTGACAAGTCGCAGTTCAATATCGCACCGGGACGCCATACACACAGTGAGGTCGGTAGTAACGCGGAGCTTACGTTGGACTGGAACATCACCGGCAATATCAGTTGGAAATCACGCCTGTTCCTATTTACGGATTATTCCTACTTCCTTGCCGATTGGGAGAATACCTTCAATTTCAATATCAATAAGTTTCTCTCAACGCAACTATATGTCTATCCGCGTTTTGACTCCAGTTCGGACAACTCCACACGATGGCATCACTGGATGCTGAAAGAGATTCTTTCCCTGGGTGTGACCTATACATTCTCCACCAAGCCGTAATCGGAAACCCTCATCCCGATTCATCGGCGATATAATGTTGGTATGTTGCGTGAAGTGATAATATCGTGCGTGTGTCTGGCAGCTCCGTATGCTCAGGGAACGGAGATGCGGTCGGTCGAAATACCTGTCGACTATACGGCCGCGTGCGATTATATAGATATAAAAGGGGCGACGGGAGCAGAGGGGCTGTGGGAATATCCGGGAGACGGTATCACAGTACTGATAGTAAGAGATGATTATGATAAATACAAGTATAGCATCCGGGTCGTGGAGTCGGATGATGTCAGATTGAAGCCCGGTATGCTGATGGGTCATCTGTATGAGTCAGCTCAAGCCGGCAAATACCGGATGAGTCTCTACACGTCGATGGAGCACGGACTCCCCGCGAAGCTGAAAGATTGTTATGCAGTCCTGTCAAAGGATATGCAAACGCTGACGGTGGAGAGTGCGAAAGTCACGGTCAAGGTCGGTGCCTCAACTCTGTTGCCGGTATTCTGGAATAAATTGCGTTTAAGCCTGAGACTTAATGTCACCAATCCGCTCGAAAAGTTGCCCGAAGGTCTCAGACGCATCTATCCGAGTTATGACGGGAATGGCTCGTCTCTGTATCATCAGCGAATATTGTAGAAATCCGATGAGAGCCGGGAGAGTATATATTTGGATTGCGGTCGGCGTTATGCTGATGTCGGGAGCAGCGGGTGTAGAAGCCCGACGCAACCGGCTGACTCTGAAAAACAAGTCTGAAAGCACTACCGTTTCGCGGCCATGGGAGCGGACGATAAGCTGTGAGACGGACTCCGTTGAATTTGGAAGTCTAAGAAAGGATATAGTGTTCAGCGGATATGACAAAAGCATATCGTCGGCCAATGAACGGTGGTTTGTGCAGAATAAGACGGTATGTCGTATACGTTCGCTGAATGTTGAGATAAGCTATTATACACCGGAGGGGAGATTGCTGCACAGACGCGAAGTCACACTACATACAGACATACCTCCGGGTGAGACCCGGATTGTGGAGGTAAAGAGTTTTGACCGTCAGAAAAATTTCTATTATCACAAGAGCGCGCTCCCCAAACGCGGCGGTATTCCATTCGATGTGAAAATCCGCCTCCTCTCCATCACTCTCGATAATCAGGATTATGAGTACGTATTATTTCATCAGCAAGATAAATATCGCTGCGACATATAAGGTCGGCCGTGCCATCGTCTATTATTTCAAATAATGGTGAGGAGTAAAGCATATCCATACTTTCCTCAAGTGATATATGCAGCTTTTCAGCAATCAGTCCGATTATGCGGGCATATTTCATGTCTCTAAGTATGCGTGTGGATTTATCCATTATTTATTAATAATATTATGCTGTACAAATCTCAAGCATCGGTCGATGGCACGTTGTGATGTGAAACACAATTGATTATTGGGCATTTCATATACAAGTTTCCTTAATGCCTGCTCCTTGTCATATATGCCGGCCATATACAGGTCCAACGTCTGGAATACTTTGTCGTTAGCGACACCTCCTTCTATAATGTCATATTGTTTATAGTCATCTTTGCCATTACGACAATTACATACGAAATCAAGCCACTCTTCATCATATGTATTGAAGATTTTAATCTTCATGTCAGAGTCAGGAGATAGTAATTCGAATGAATGAATAAATGCCGGCTTACCCTCACGGATAAAACGAAACGCATATTTTTCTGCCTGTTCGAGCAATCGAGTTACATAGAATCCTTTTCCAAAGTCAAGAGCAGCTCTTGAATGCAGAACATCAGGTGAGGTAAAGCGACAATCGGAGGCATGGTACACTAACATAGAACTTCTCCTTTCTTTTTCATAAGCTCAATCACGTTCGCTGCAACGTAATCAAGACTGAAAGTATGAAGCACGTCGTAAGCATCAACCAAATAACTCTTGATTAGACCTGCGGAATTAATTTTTTTATAAACCTGAGAGCAAGATAGACCAGTCAGGAGAGCTAACGCTCCGATAACGCATGTGACATAGTCTATTTGCTTTTTTTTCATGTTTTCTTTTAGATGATTCTGTTAAGAGGATACGAATATCTCCCGGATATGCCAAGAGAGAGAGAAGTGTTATGTTCAGTCGATGTATTCGTATGCGCGGTATGAGTCGCGGCGGTTGAGGGCTGTACGCTTCATGTGTGTGTCAAGTACTCTCTCGACCGAACGCTCTATGGTTGCATCCACCGAAGTATGGCCCGGACCGGTAACAGCTAATATAAGTCCGATGACAGCGGAAATCATATATGTGTCATTAGCTGTCGGGAGATTCATTGATGATGCTGAAACCATCAATGTGACAACAAGTGTCATCAACGAGAGACGTGTCATACAACCGCATATTACCATCACGCCCAGTATTGCTGCAAATATGCTGCCTATACCGGTCATACCCATTGCGGAAAGAGCTATGATAAAGAGTCCGAACCCGATACGAGCAATGAGGGTCAGGGCATCCATCGGTGCGGTCATGCCGGAAGATTTGCCCGACACTCCGAATATCAGCTTTAATACTAAACGCATAAGGCTTGAACTATCTTCGGCGGAGTCGGCAAACGAGCTTCTGAACGGCTTATTGGCACTGAATACGCTATCCTCCAAAGCGGACATCGCCTTGAAGTTTTTCTCACCCACAGACATTGTGGAGGGATTGACTGATATTGTAGAGCTGTATGACTTCATAACGTTGCGGTTCGTATGATGTTACACATTATTAACAAAATCAATAACACTGAATTGGCTTGTAATGTTTGATTTTACGTTGCAAACGTAACAAATATTCTCAAAATTTGCAAATGTAAATTCAAAAAAGTGCCAAATAAATGTTGAAAAGCATATAAAATTGCCATTTTTAATGCTTTTTTCGTGGAAAGTGTCTATTTTTGACACGTGAAGGGATTGACGTTACCGTATTCCCATGTATCGGTGTGTCTGAAGTGAGAGTCGCCAGCGCGGGTCGGCCTCCACGCGTGAGATGGTACGTTGGAGATTGGATGCGTACATTTCCGGGTCGCTGACATAGCAGGGTTGAAGACACATGATTGTATCCGTCTGTCGGCAAGCGAATTTGAAGTATGGGGAGAGCTCTTGTCCGATGTCGACGACTTTTATTTCGTCTGCATGGCAAATTGCTATTTTATCTTCGGGATATTCGAGTCCCGGAGCCATACCTCCTTTCGGTGAGAGTGTGACCCAGTCAATATTGCCGGGGATTGGATGTGTGCCATTGGTTTCGACGGCGATTTTCATGCCGGTGTGATGATGCAAAAGGTCGATAAAATCATGGTCGATAAACAGTGACGGTTCTCCTCCGGTCAGTACTATCCAGTGCGACTGAGGGTATAGCATAATCCGGCTGATTATTTCCATATCTGACATCTCCCGGCCGGATTGGTGGGCGGTGTCACAGAATGGACATCGGAGGTTGCATCCCGAAAAACGCACGAATACCATCGGTATGCCGGTGTGTACACCCTCACCTTGCAGCGAGTAGAAGATTTCGTTGATAATCCGCATACTTCGGGTGTTGGAATCAGTCGCGTTCATATATGGCAATATTCCCTTCGCTCTCCTGCACTTCGCAGCGCCATGCGTTATCGACGTTGTCCACAATCCATCGGGCGATGTTTTCGGCAGTCGGGTTGAAAGGCAGGATGTCATTCAGTACAGTATGGTCAAGGAGCGACTGCACCTGTTGCTTGACGTGCGTGAAGTCGGTGACCATGCCGTCGGCGTTCAAAACAGGTGATTTGCACTCTACGGTCACAATCCAGTTGTGGCCGTGCAGTTGTGTGCATTTACTCTCGTATGACAGGTCGAGCCGATGGGCAGCGGAAATCTCAAGTCTTTTCTTAACGTAGTACATTGTTCAGCGTGTAAGGGTTGATATGATTCAGTCCTGATAAATTGTCGGGTCGTCAATGCCGGCTGCGGCGAGGGCTTCGCGTCGCTCACGGCATGTGCCGCATTTGCCACAATGTTTCTCTCCTCCTTTGTAGCAACTGTAGGTCAAAGAGTAGTCTATACCGAGTTCGCGACCGTGGCGTGCTATGTCATTTTTGGTTATATCGGTGTATGGTGCCAGTATTGTTATATTGTCGTACGTGCCCTGACTGACGGCCTCGGACATAGCATCGACAAATCCGCGCCGACAGTCGGGATATATGGCGTGGTCACCGCTGTGATTGGCCAGCATGATATGTCTGAGCCCCCGGCTCTCCGCGAGTCCGGCGGCCACGGAGAGCATGATACCGTTGCGGAAAGGTACAACTGTGGATTTCATGTTGTCGTCATCATAATTGCCTTCCGGAATTGCTTCGGGTGACTCGAGAAGGGAACTTTTGAAATATTGGCCAATGAAAGCCAGAGGGATAATCAGGTGAGGGATATCGAGCATCCGGCAGTTGGCCGCGGCACAATATATCTCACGGGCGTTGTGTAGCGAACCGTAGTCAAAGGTGACTGCCAGAGCGATACGGTCTTTGTATTCGTGCAGCAGGGTGACCGAGTCCATGCCGCCGGAGAGAACTATGATAGAATCTTTCTGCATTGTTATCGGTTGATGTTTTCGGTGAATGCCGCAAGCCGGCGTTGTTGGACAAGTGTCTGATGTTCAGCGTCGCCATGATTGGCGAACGGGAGTATGCTGATGCCACCGCGGGGCATGAAGTCACCTCTGACTTCGATATACTTCGGGTCCATGAGGCGTATCAGGTCTTTCATTATGATATTGACACAATCTTCATGAAAATCTCCATGATTGCGGAACGAGAAGAGATAGAGTTTAAGACTCTTGCTCTCCACCATCCTGAGCCGGGGTATGTAAGAGATATAGATATGACCGAAATCAGGCTGTCCGGTTTTGGGGCACAAAGTCGTGAACTCCGGACAATCGAAAGTCACGACATACTCATTTTCGGGATGCTTGTTGTCAAAAGTTTCAAGGAGCGAGGGGTCATAATCCGTGGGATATTTCACATTCTGATTGCCTAAGAGGCTCAGAGATGTGAGTTCATTGTCATTGCGCATAATCTGTATAGTGTTAATGCCCGAATCCGGAACGGGCAGTGATTTTCAAAATTACAAAAAAAATGCTATATTCGCCAAAATAAATAATATCAGATTATGAAACGCGAAGAGACAATCAATAAGTATCTGGATAAATATCTTGACGGGAAGAGCGAGGAGCAGCGTGAAGCGTTCCTTGCCAAGGATGTGAACAAGCAGTATTCAGCTATAATGGCGTGGAAACGTCGCGGTGAGCTGAAGAAGAGCGGCGAGGGTGTAAGTGTGTCCGAAGTGCTGAAACATATCAAAGGGATTCACAGCCTGTTGTCGCTTGTTCCGTCGATGTCACCCCTGCAGGTCAATATGCTGACGGAAGAGCTGGATAGAGTCAAGACCGCGGTCGAAAACTTTGAGGCTGACCGTGCGCGTCGGGAGATTGACGAGCTGGAGCAGCGCAAGCGCGAGCTTGACGAGAAGATTGCGCAACTGCGTGAGATAGCCCGTGGAGGAGGTAAAATAGAGGGCACTCTTTTCACCTGAAATGTTAAAAATGGATTGGTGAAATGTTAAAATGGGGGTATGCCGCAACATTACTATCATCGAATAGGTTATAACACTGAAAGAAGATAGATTTTTGTTCAAAGCCCGTGATGTGCTGTCGTAGGACAAGGCATCCGGGTAGTAGAGGCTCGCGAGAGCCCCGGGAAGCGGTCACTCGTGAGGGCGACCGTTCTCTTTTTTATATCGGACCCCGAATATGACATTTCATGCGTGGATGTCTGAATCTCAATCAGGGCTTATAATGTCCAGGATACTTTGGCTGCGCTCCACGATATTAATGCAATCTTTCTTCAGATTGGAGCCTGCATGACGTCCGAGCAGCCATAATGTCAGTCCGACAGGGAAAATGACAATGGCGGCGCGACTGAGCCACATATTATGGAACGGGTGGTAAATCCATAGCTTGCGCAACACGGGATAGTCGGTGAGACGATTGACTACGAGAGGATTCGGATAATTGTTGAGATAAGAGATACTCTCCTCCAGATTGTCAATGAGCTTACCGAGTCCCCGGTCTCCGATGCCCCGAATACAGTATGCTGCATAACCCGGGCGTCGGTTGAGCCTCCTGACCATACGTCGTGCTTCTTCGATGAGCTGCGTAAGCCGGTTTATGGAGTCCGTCACATTGGCCTCATCGATGATTACCTCTTTATATTCGATTTTACGGTGCTGTCGTGTTCCAAACAACCGGTTGATGAGCGCGAGGTAACGGTCGCGGTCGAAGACGGCCGAATCGTTCATGGCCTTCCATGTGACGTACAGACCCAACGGGGCTAAGATGAATGTGGAAAGCCACATGCCGAGCCACACGATGATGTGACCGTCACGCGCCATCTTGTAGCCGGTGTTGTCAATTATGTAGTAGAAGAGGAAAAGCAGTACGGAGATGACCAACGGCGTTCCGATACCCCCTTTACGTATTATAGCCCCCAGCGGTGCACCGATAAAGAAGAAAATCAGACAGGCCACGGAGAGTGTAAACTTTTTGATAAGCTCAATCTCATGGCGGCGCAACAGCTTCTTCTCGTCAGCCATCATCTCACTGCGGAAGCTCAGCTCGGTCTGTCGTCTCTGTGAGAGTGTGAGCGCGCTGTTATAGACATCTATCCTCTGAGAGGGCGAAAGGAGCGCGAGCATGGAGTCGAGTCTGACAGCGGGAGCGTTTTTCCAGTCTTCACGGGTTTTCGGCCGGTCAGCTACAGGGTGAGTCTGTCGGGGATAATCCTCACTGTTGGCGACAGCGAATGTGGTGGCTTTTATATCGTGGGTGTAAATATGTCCCAGCGAGTCTATCCTCTGGTTCAGCGAGTCCATAGTGGCGTGAAGCTGGTCGATATTCTTGCCAACATACTGCTTGCGCATACCCTCCTCGTCGAGGCGGTTGAAATTGGCATCAAAGGGTATCAGGACCTCCTTGTCGAGGAATGTTTCGCGTCTGAACGGTATATGATTGAAATTACCGTTGGTCTGGTCGCGGAGGTTCTCGAACTGTTCACCGTGCCACAGGTGCAGATAGAGATGCTTCATATCCGGTGTCATTGCCATCAGTGCCGAGTCGGCTGTTATGACTCCGGCATTGTCGCCACCGCGGGACACATCATATATGATGATGTCAAACAGCTTGCCGTTATCCCTGTTTTTCTCCCGGACATAGAGGTTGTAGCCCGGTATCTGGTCATAAAAGACTTCTTCGGGTATCTCGAGTTCCGGTGACTTCTGGCGCATCGAGAATAGCAGAGTCCACATCTTGACCTGTGCCTTTGGGAGAATGTCATTCTGGAAGAAGAATGCTCCGACTGCAATTCCGGCGACAGTGATGATAAGCGGAGCCATCACCCGTATCAGAGAAATTCCTGAAGCCTTCATGGCTGTAAGTTCGAATTTCTCACCGAGATTGCCGAACGTCATCAGAGAAGCCAAGAGGATTGCCAGAGGGAGAGCCATAGGCACCATCGAGAGTGCGGCGTAGAAGAAGAGTTCACACAGTACGTTGAATGACAATCCTTTGCCGACAAGGTCGTCGATATACTTCCAAAGGAACTGCATCAACACGATGAAGAGCACGATGAAAAAAGTCATCGCGAACAGCGGAAGAAATGTCTTCAGCATGAAGATATGCAGACGTTTGACAAGTATCATAAATTCAATCTCCGGATGAGGTTTGCTCTCAATCCGACAACAAATTTAATAATT
>CAMWRB010000008.1 GCA_947176545.1 uncultured Porphyromonadaceae bacterium | reverse complement strand
TCTATCGAGAACGCTCAGAAACGCGTCGCGGAGAATAACTTCGGTATACGCAAGCGTCTTGTCGAGTTTGACGATGTTATGAACGCCCAGCGTAAGGGTGTGTACGGTCGCCGACAGAACGCGCTCAAGGGTGAACGCATAGGCACCGACATCGCCAATATGGTCTATGAGGTTTCCGAGGCTATTATCGGACGCAATGCCAATGATTACGACGCACTCAGCGATGATGTCCGCAAGACACTCTCCATCGAGTTGCCGTTCACTGCTGAGGAATATGCTCACCTCAACGCCGGACGTATGGTCGAAGAGATTGCAGAGGCTGCATTGACTCACCTCCAGCGCTCTAAAGAGAAAATCGAACAGGGTGTCGCACCATACATCAAGGAATTTGTCGAAGAACGCGGAGCCACCGGCATCGTCGGTGTGCCCATCTCGGACGGCCGACGTATGTTCAATATCCGTACGGACATAAGCGAGGCTTACTCCAACGGATGCAAGTCGGTCAGCAAAGCATGGGAGAAGGCTGTGCTCCTCTCGTCAATCGATAAGGCTTGGCAGGAACAGCTTCGTGAGATGGACGACCTGAGACGTAACGTGCAGAATGCATCATATGAGCAGAAAGACCCGCTCGTCATATATAAGCTCGAAGCATACGAACTCTGGAAGCAGATGCTCTGGAACATGAACTCCAAGGCCGTATCGACTCTGATGCGCGGACGCCTCGGGGTGCCCGACTACGAGGAGGCCAAGGCTGCCGAAGCCAAAGCACGCGAAGAGGCCGCAGCCAAGGCCGCTGAGGAACAAAAACGTCAGCAAGGCCCAAAAATGAACAATCAGCAGGGCATCAGACGTGAATACTCAACCGCCGGCACTCCCAATCCGTACGCCAACTACTCCACGACACGTGACACTTATCCCGGCGAAACGGCTCAGCGTCAGGCTGCCCGCAATGTCAATCGTCCTGCCGGACCTGTTCAGCCGGCAAAAGCCCAGCCGAAGATAGGGCGTAATGACCCCTGTCCCTGCGGCTCCGGCAAAAAGTATAAGAACTGCCACGGCAGAGGAATGTAAATCACCGGTTAATTACTCATGGATTATTACATTATAAGAAACGAGCAGAGTGTCGGCCCTTTCCCATATGAGAATCTGTTGGGAGAGGGACTGACCTCCGATACCCCCGTATGGCGTCAGGGACTCAGCGACTGGGTGCCTGCAGGCACACTCGAAGAGTTGCAGCCATTGCTGGAGGACCAATCGGCATTCGGGACATACGCACAGCCCCTTGAACCGGAACCGAATACCGCCTCCGCACAAAACGGCTGTTCCCCGAATCAGGCTTACCAAAATACCAATCCGACAGGTGGTTATCACAGTAACCATAATCCGGACCAATCCCGCGAAGAACAACCGTACGGTAATCAACCGTACGGACAGCAACCTTACGGCCAAGCTCCTTACGGCCAACCTAACCCTTACGGGCAGCAGCCTTATGGACATCAAGCCGACCAACAATCCGGATTTGGTCAATACCCCTACGGACAACGACCACCCTACGGACAGCAATATCCTTACGGACAGCAGCCCGGGTACGGACAAATGTATCATACCAACTGGATGACGGCGGCTATTATCGGAACTATTGTCGGAGCGCTCTTCTCCTGCATAGGACTGATATTCGGCATTATAGGCATCAACTATGCCGGCAAAGCCAACAATGCTTACGCCATCGGCGACCAAATCAACGGAGCCTCGTTCAATTCCACCGCAAAGACCATGACTATTATTTCATACGTCCTTGCCGGTATAGGACTGCTTGGCACCATCGGTTTGCTCATGGTCTGATACAGCATTGGGATGCAATACATTTATGCCTGATAACTGTGAGACTGAATGAAGAATAACAAGAGATACTTCGCACGCATCAACCGAACTACACAGGGTCCGTTCACACTCACGGAACTTGTGCAGCTGGAGATTCGTCCCTCGACCTACGTATGGTGCAAAGGGATGCCGGACTGGCAGAAGGCCGGGGATGTACCCGATATCTGCCGCGCGATGCGATTCGCACTTGCCGGACTCCCCGTTCCGGGAGAGGAAGAGCCACGATTGACAGCCGGCAAACCGGAATCAAATCCCGGGAATGATACCGACGAGTCCGGTTGGCTCCGGTTCAGGAATTTTCCCGAACCACCGGCCAAAGAGGTCGATTACGATGTCAAACCCAAAGGGGTCTCCATATTCATGGCTCTCATTCTCACCATATTTTTCTTTCCCCCTACCGGGCTGGTCACACTATGGTACGCCAGCAGATTCAAATACCTTTGGCTAAGCTCAGAGGACTCCTCCATCAGCTCCGAGACACGTCACCAACTCAGAGTCAAAGCCTACGACAAGGCTCGTATGTATCGTATGATGTCGCTCATCACCGTATTCATCACAATCGCTATGATTGGCGTGCTGATGGCGCTCAGAAGCTGATAATTTCGCAATTTTTTTATATCTATAAGTCCGGCCTCGAGCCATACATTCACACAAGATAAGAACAATGAGAATATTCACATCTGAACAACTCGGCGAACTCGATACCGCTACATGCGAGGCACAAAATATTGATTCCATCCAACTCATGGAGCGTACCGCCAATGCGGTGGCCTGTGAGATTATTTCACGTTTTCTACCGTCACAACGTATCGTGGTCGTTGCCGGACCGGGAAACAACGGCGGACATGCCCTTGCCGCCGCCCGTATGCTTCTGGAACAGGGATACAGAAATATCGAGATTTTCCTGTTCAATATCAACGGCAAGCTCGGACACGACTGCAATGAGGAGCGCAAGCAACTCATTATGATTGAGGGTGTGGACTTTACGGAGGTCACGCGCGAGTTCAATCCCCCATACCTGAGCAACAACGATGTGGTCATCGACGGACTCTTCGGCAGCGGACTCAAACAGCCCTTGCAGGGCGGATTCGTGGCTCTGACTCGTTATATCAATGAGAGCGGAGCATTCGTCATTTCGCTCGATGTACCCTCCGGACTGTTCGGTGAATGGAATGATAATGTGCTCAGGCGCGATATGATTCATGCCAATCTGACACTCACATTTCAGATACCCCGACTCTCATTCTTCTTTGAGGAGAATGCCGATGTGCTCGGCACATGGAAACTTCTCGATATCGACCTCGACAATGAGAAGCGCAAAAACATGCAGTCGCCATATATGCTCGTCGAGGCGCGTAGCATCCGCCCGCTGCTACATCCGCGCCGTCCGTTCACGGCCAAGCGCGATTACGGCTCGGCCATGCTCTTCTGCGGCTCGGGAGGTATGATGGGAGCCGCCGTCATGGCTGCCGAGGCTTGTCTGCGCTCCGGTGCCGGTCTGGTGACCGTACATAGTGCGGAGCAGGGTATCAACATTGTGCAGACTGCAGTGCCCGAGGCTATGTTCGAACCGGACAAGAATCAATACATCATCTCGGACATGAGCCTGCATCACGAACATCAGGCCGTAGCTATCGGCCCGGGTATCGGAACGCATCAGCTCACTATCGACGCCCTTGAGACATTGCTGAAGAATTGCCACGTTCCTCTCGTGCTCGATGCGGATGCTCTCAATTGCATCAGCCGCAAACCTGCCCTGCTGACTTTGCTCCCGCAGAACACCATCATCACACCCCATGTCGGTGAATTTGACCGGCTGTTCGGCGAGCAGCGCAGCTCCGAACAACGTCTGCAGAAAGCTATCGAAATGGCTCAATATTACAATATCATTATTGTTCTCAAAGGTCATTTCACTGCTATCGTCAGACCCACAGGCAAAGTCTACTTCAACTCCACCGGCAACCCCGGCATGGCGACGGCCGGAGCCGGCGATGTTCTCGTCGGCATTATCACATCTTTCGTCGCCCAGGGGTATCTGCCGGAACATGCGGCCACCATCGGAGCATACATACATGGACTGGCCGGTGACCTCGCCGAACAGGAATATGGTGAGGCCGGAATGACAGCTACCGACATCACAAAGTATATCGGACGCGCTATCCGCACCATCATCAACCGGGAGAATATACCTCATCCTCTTTATTAAAACAATTACATCATGGCCCCACGCTCACGATTCATCACCCTTCTGTCGGCAGTCGGTATCACATTGGTATCATACATACCGATGACGGCTCAACAGACCCGTATACTCACCGCGGAGAAACATAACGAGTACGGACTTGTCTACTCGCTCCCCATCACGGCTCTTGAAATAGAGGTCTCGGCACGCAAGGAGGTTCTTACCGCCGGACCTTATGCGGCCTACGCGCGAAAATATATCGGTACAGACAAGGTTATCACCCACGACGCCGAGCGATGGACCATTACCGATGTCAAGGTCAAAACTTACGGCACACTCGACACGGATGCCAAATACATTATGCAGCTCAAGCCGGGAGCGCTGACTTTCATAGGAGTCAGCGAGGACGGTATGTTGCTCTCTATCAATAAAGAGCCGGCATCGCTGCCCAAACCTGCCAATAACCGTCCGGAGGCTCCCGTCAAGCTCTTTGACGGCAAGGAATATCTGAAATATGTGGATGAAGACTTCACCGCCTCACAATCTACTGCCAAGCAGGCTCAGATGCTATCCGAAAGCCTTATGGAGGCGCGCGACGCACACATCTCCCTGACACGGGGTACGGCTGACAATATGCCCGTGGACGGACGTCAGCTCGAACTGATGCTTAACTCTCTGCAGGCTCAGGAGGATGCGCTGACCGCCGCATTCACCGGCACGGTGACCGCAGAGACCGTCACCAATACATACACTTATCTTCCCGAAGATAACGGCAAGGAGATTCTATTCAGATTTGCCGACTTCAAGGGTTTCACGGAGCCTGACGACCTCGCCGGATTTCCGGTATATATAAATGTTGCCATTACTGCGCAGGGAGAACTGCCGGTCGATGCCAACGGTAACGTCAAGATGTTGCCCAAGGATGCCGTGAGATACTGTATTCCGGGGAGTGCGCAAATCTCATTGACAGCTGAGGGAAAGAAACTGTTCGCCAAGGAGTTTGACTTTTCTCAATTCGGTGTTGAGTTCGGACTCAACCCTTCACTCTTCACTGACAGGAAGGAACCCTCATATGCCGTATTCAACCCTACAACGGGAGCTATAGTCGAGATTGGGAGCGCAAGAGAACTGAAAAGACAGGATGACTGAGAATAACACACCGATATCGCTGCTTGAATATACCCGCAATATCCGGAATGTACTCTCGGCTCATCCCGGTGTGCACGGTGTGTGGGTGGTAGCCGAAATCAGCGACGTCAATCGTCACCCCTCCGGCCATTGCTACATGGAGCTGCTGCAGAAGGATGAGCGCGGCGTGACTGTAGCCAAGATGAGAGCTACAATATGGAAATTCATACTCCCCAAACTTGAAAAGAAGTTTCAGGCCGTGACGGCACGACGCTTTGACAACGGCATGAAACTGATGCTCCGACTTGAGGCCAATATGCACGAGGTCTACAGCATAAGTGCCAACGTGCTCGACATTGACCCGAGTTACACTATGGGAGACATGGAGCGCATACGTCGCGAAATACTTGCCAATCTCTCCAAAGAGGGTATTCTGAATCTTAACAAGGAGAAGCCTATACCGCTCGCGCCACAGCGCATAGCCGTTATATCCGCCGCCGGCGCAGCAGGATATGGCGATTTCGTCAATCAGCTCTCCTCCACACCCGAACAATTCGCTTTCTATCCTCTACTTTTCCCGGCAACGTTACAAGGCAATGACACCTCAGCATCTGTCAGATACGCTCTCCAACGCATTGAAATGTCCATTGACTTCTGGGATGTGGTCATCATCATCCGTGGCGGCGGAGCGACAACAGACCTCAACGGATTTGACGATTATTTGCTTGCCAAAGCCGTCGCGACTTTCCCTATTCCGGTCATTGTCGGCATAGGACATGAACGGGACCGTACGGTGCTTGACGAAATCGCCTGTGTAAGATGCAAGACGCCAACCGCCGTAGCCGCCTATATCATAGACGCAATGCGGAATGCCGAGAATATTGCGGACAATCTCGTCAATAACGGCCTCAATGCCGTCCGGCAACGGCTCTCCGCTCAACATGAGCTCCTCGCCCGCGCGGAGACCATTATTCCGGAACTTCCGCTCCGACGACTGAACACGGAGAAGCTGCGACTCGACTCGGCGATGCAGCAGGTTGTCATGACAGCAACCGGCATGACTGCCAACGCCATGCAGCGTCTGAAACTGATACCGGACATCATACGGAATGCTGTCGGAGAACGATTGCGCAATGCCTCCGAGCGACTTGAAGCGCTTGAGAAGATGACCAACATACTCTCCCCCGCCAACACGCTGGCACGCGGATACAGCATATCCCGTGTGAACGGACGGGCGCTCCGGAACGCCGGACAACTTAAACCGGGAGATGTCATCACCACCCAACTACATGACGGAACACTTCAATCAACCGTCACCAATATCACTGCTAATCCTAAAACCGTTTCATAATGGCTGAAAAATCATACACCGAAGCTCTCAGACAGCTTCAGGAGACCATACAGAAGATGCAGGACCCCAACTGTGACATTGACCTGCTCGCGCAATATACCGAAAATGCGCTGCAGCTCCTCAAATTCTGTAAGGATAAGCTGCATAAGACCGACGAAGATGTGCGCAAGTGTCTTGAGCAACTAGCCCCCACCGCCAATCCCTGATTATAGTGACAATGCCAAAAGTGAGTGTCATACTTCCCGTTTATCAGGCCGATGCATATCTCGGCCGGACACTCCGTTCATTGTTCAGTCAGACTCTCGATGACATAGAGTATATCATCGTCGATGATGCCTCCACCGACAGAAGTATGGAGATTGTCGATGCAATCCTAAGCCAATATCCCGGAAGAGAGTCACAGGTGAAAATAATAAAGCACCCGCACAATACCGGTGTCGGAACGGCGCGCCACGACGGTCTGATGCAGGCAACGGGGGAATTTGTCATACACTGTGATGCCGACGACTGGCTTGAGCCGGAAGCATATGAGCTGATGTATGAAATGGCAGTGGATAATGATGCCGACATCGTGGTCTGCGATTTTGTCATGGAGCATGACAACCGCTCTTCCCTGTCACGGCACAATACGGAAAACCGGCGCTCAGACACACAGCAGTTGCTCGATGACATCCTCGTCCGACGTGCACATGCCGCCGTGTGGAACAAGATGATACGCCGCTCATTCATATTGCACCATCACATCGACTTCACAAAGGGTCTGCGCGTTTGCGAAGACCTCATGTTCTGTCTGCACGCACTTATCTGTAATCCCGGGATTTCATACCTGCAGCGTCCGCTGTATCACTACGACAGAAACATCAATCCAAACCCGCTTTCACATAAAAAGAAAACATACGACAGCAGCCAAATCCGGCTTTGGCTCGATGCTCTCGACCGGCTTCCATGTTCACGCACCGGCTCACTATATATCAACGAGCTGACCCATATCGCCTATTGGACATTCCGCCATAAGACACTCACACGCACGGAATACAGGACACTCTTCAGACCCCACCTCACCAAATTTCTCAGAAGCAACCAACCGTCATATATCCGATACTCGACAGCGCTCGGCGCGGTCGGTCTGCTTCCCGCTCATCTCTTTGCTTAGGCATACCGGCGTCATTTTTCATTTTTCTCATTGACTGCGGTATTGATTGCACATTGATTTACGGTCAATTATTGCACAATTAAAAAACAAGACCTATCTTTGCACCTGCAGACCGTCTTGCAGAGGCCCGGTCATGGGTTTATGCGGGCGGGAAGCAACTTTTTATTTCTGAAATGCGTTTACTTGACGCAAATTCGTGACGGATTGGAACTTCGCAACTTTCAGGACAAGTCATGGATTGCGCAACGGGTAGATGCTTATGTGGTTTGTATAGCACCTTACTCAGAGAATTGTTGTGCCCTTACGGGGAGACACAATATCTTCGGGTAAGTGACTGTATAATCTGCGTGAGGCTTCTGCATCCGTTGCTCGTTTCCACTTGTCCGGGCAATGCGAAGGCCTCAATCCGCGGAACGAGCAACAGTAAGGCTCTCACGCATTCTTTTTTTATTGACAGTCACAGTGAGCCGGACTATCATTTTTATCTACACTATGAAACGTATAACCTACTCACTGCTCGCAGTCATCCTCTCACTGACGACTGTCCTCGCGGTCACAGCAAATACGCCTGGTAGAAACAGGACAGCGTCAGAAACAGAAGCTACCGCTCAAATGGACAATAATCCGGCTGCTACTGACACAAAGATTGGATTGCAGAGTGAACTTACCGACATCTACATCATCGGCTCGAATGTAAACGGTCACAGCTGGGAATTAGAATTGCCTGAGTGCCAACTTCATCAGATTAAAGAGGGAATCTTCGCATGGACCGGCGAATATCTCGGTACAGGTTTCAAGTTTAATGACGGAACATGGAGTATCGGCGGACTCAATTTAGGTGGCGATGGCACGGAACTGAGTCTCGGAGAGACCTATAGTATTGTCGAAGGTGGTGGCAACATTGGCTTCAGTGACTTTGAAGGCGTAAAAAATCCGTACGTCGAACTGGACCTCAACAACTACACCATATTAGTTACCGGAGAAAAGGATGGTGCTATCATGTGGTATTTCTCCGGAGATTTCAACGACTGGAACTTGACGCAATACTGCTTTGAGGAATCCGGAGATGGTGAGATGTCCGTAAAGAATGTTCCACTACCTGCAGTGGGCTCGTTCAAAGTTTCAACCACAGGGTGGGCTAAGCAATATGGTTCCAATTACGATGACATAGTTATCACACCCGAATCATTGTCTGCCACTCTTGAATATGTCAAAGCTGAAATAGGTGAATGCAGGTTTAGCCTTGAACCCGGTGAATACAATATCACTTGGAATCCGCAGACTGCATATATTGAGTTTGAACTTGTATCGGGTGGTATTGTAACTCCTCCTGTAACACCCCCTTTCGAGTCTGAAGATATCTACATTATCGGGTCAGACGTAAACGGACATGTCTGGGAATTGGCTCCGGATGATTGTAAACTTGAAGCTGTAAGCGATGGTGTCTATGAATGGAAGGGAGAATATCTCGGCACGGGCTTCAAATTCAATGACGGAACATGGAATGGTCTGAATATAGGAGGTGATACCTTTCATAACTTGATTACATTGGGAAAACCGTGTTATGTTATTGATGATATAAGTAGTAGTAATCTTGGATTCACAGACTGCGAGGGGATTAGGAATCCCATAGTCCAACTTGACCTTAATAAATATACCGTGATGGTGGAGGGCGAAAAGGTCGGTCATGATAATTGGTATTTCACCGGAGACTTCAACTCTTGGAATCTTACAGAATATCGCTTTGAAAAGACTGCCGACGGACAATTGACCGTAAGTAATATTACTCTCCCGGGTGTGGGTATATTTAAAATATCTACATTAGGCTGGGTAACGCAGTATGGTTCCTATTCCGATGAAGACATAATCACATCCGATTGCACATCAGCCAAACTTGACTTTGTTCAAAATGGAGAAACCGGTTGCATGTTCAATATCAAACCGGGGAAATATGATATAATCTGGTATCCAGAAACAGCTTGGATTGTATTCAAACCTCTTTTTGGCTCTGAAATCGAGACTCCTGTCGGCCCCGGCAACTACTATATC
Source organism: uncultured Porphyromonadaceae bacterium (assembly GCA_947176545.1). GTDB lineage: Bacteria > Bacteroidota > Bacteroidia > Bacteroidales > Muribaculaceae > Lepagella. The sequence continues at coordinate 8,523 of CAMWRB010000008.1, read as the reverse complement.
ATCGGCACCGACATCAACGGGCACACATGGGAACTCGGTCAGCCCGACGCAATGTTTACACAAGTCTCCGAATACATTTACAAATGGAACGGTAAGGAACTCGGCTCAGGCTTTAAAATCAACGACGGCACATGGGACAACTTCGAAGTCAATTACGGCTCAAACGGCTCTCCGCTCCTGCTCGGCGAACCATATTACTACCAATGGGGTGAACTTGCCGACAACATTTATATCGACCAATATCCCCTGATTATCAATCCTGAAGTAATACTCGACATATACAATGGCACCGTCACCGTCTCGGGTACTCCTCAGGGAGAATACAGCTATGAATGGTACATCACAGGACTTGCCGGCGACGACGACAACCAGTTTGCCGACAGATACATACTCGCTCCTGTCAGCGGAAAGGAGAATGTATTCTCCGCAAAGAATGTAATCATTGACAAGGCCGGTGATTTCAAGGTATGCAACGACGGATATACCAACCAATACGGCCTATATAACTTCTATGAGGAAATCAACGATAGCAATCTCGGTGCTCAGCTCGCTCCACAGCCTGTGAACATCAACGGTATGCCGTTTGACCTCCACGGAACATACGACATAACGTGGGACCTGAACAACGAGTATATCACTTTCGTGAAGATTTCTGACGATACCACTCCACAACTCCCGACGGTAGCAGCACTTACTGTAAACACTATCAACGGAACGGGAATGAAGACTTCTCTCCCCGGCGGAACAACTATCACATTACAGTTTGACATTGACGGCTATTGGTCAATCGTAGATTATACCGTAAATGGTGAGCCGGCAACACTCCCGGTTGATGGCAACACTATCACCCTATTTATGGATGCCGACAAAACTCTGGAAGTCGAGTTGGCCTACAACGGCACTCTCGAATGGATACAGGGTGATACGGGAGTGGCTTACTTCGAGGGCACAAATCTCACCATTGCTGTAAATGCCGAGGGCGGTGTGACTGTCAGCGGTCTCAACAACGGTGATGAAATCGTAGTCTACAACCTCGCCGGCCAGATTGTGGAGAGACATTTCGCCACAGCCGAACAGGAGACCTGCCACCCCGAACCCGGTATCTACATCGTCCGTGTAAACGACTGCGCGGCAAAACTCAATATCAGGTAAAACAAGTCATAACTCATAGTAACCGGTTATTACTTATAACTAAAAAAAAGCCCCTATGATTGAGAGAGGGCGTGACGGAGACAAATATCCGCACGCCCTCTCATATATTTGTATAAATTTAGTACGCCTAAATAACTCAAATCCCAAGAATTCTGAGTATTACAGATTCTTCTACATTGAATATACGGGATATGTCCATTACAGATTTACCAAAAGAATACATTTTCTCAATCATGTCCGAACAAGCTTCGGCACGACCCTCGGCATAACCCTCGGCATAACCTTTCAGAGCTGCATACTTCAGCTGACCGACTATTGTACGGTAAGCTTTTACATCTGCATCATATTCACGACGCGCATCCTCATCCAAACTCTCGTAAGATTCTACTAAATCCAGATGCGCAAACTTCTTATCATACTCTGCAATAAACGGCCTGATTATCTCCCAACAATCCTGCATATCTCATCCTCATTTACTTTTGTAATCTTGGAAATCTTCTCTACGGACATACCGCTCAAATACATAGCTTGAATCATCTCTGCGCGACCCTCTGCGCGACCCTCAACAAGTCCCTCTGCGCGACCCTCTGCGCGACCCTCTGCGCGACCCTCTGTGCGATTCTTTATGGCGGTATACTTTAACTGACCGACAGCTGTGCGATATGCTTTAACATCCGCATCATATTCGCGGCGGGCATCCTCATCCAAGGCTGCATAGGAGGCTACATCATCCAATCTTTGGAACAATTCGTTATTTTGAGTAAAAGCAAGACTCTCCATATCTGACATATTTATTATGTTATACATCCAGCGCTCCAACGATGTCTTACAACTTTCGGCATCATCACGCTTATCGAAATTAGGTAATTGTAGTAGTATGTAACGTACTTTATCTGTAATCGGTTCATGAGTAACCAGGTCACATATCGCACCATCTATCCTGAATTTACCTTTGAAACGACTGAGTTCAAAGTTCATTAAGGCCACATTATAGACAGGAAGATAGTCATATTGCCAATCCCTGCCGGGGCGCCCCTGGTCCGTGATGGTTTTGGATGAGTAAAACAGCAACCGCTCGACAAAATATATCTCCGACGCATTCTGCATTTCGACCGTAAACAACTTGCCATTGTCTGTCCGACAATGTATATCATAGATTACACCACGGTTCTCCTTATTCTTACGACTCTTTTCCTTGTCGAGATATGTAAGCTCTACAATGGGAGAATAATTTGGCTCATTCTCAAACAATGCGTTAAGGAAATCTATCAGAAAATCCTTGGTCTCATCTCTGCCAAAGATATACTTAAAACCAAAATCCACAAACGGACTGATATACTTGCCCATATTATTTACCTTTATATGCAAATATAGCATATTTCCGACATTTTCCCAATTATCCATAGTTATCTTACAAAACATTTCTCCTTTTTAACATTTTATCAGTGTAGGAATAATAAAATAATTTATATCTTTGCAGACGCAGACCGTCTTGCAGAGGCCCGGTCATGGGTTTATGCGGGCGGGAAGCAACTTTTTTGGGAAATGCGTTTACTTGACGCTCTTTCTTGGCTATCTGAAACTTCGCAACTTTCAAATGGAGTCAGGATTGAGACAGAGATAGACGCCTTATGTGGGTATGATATATACTGCATGACAGCGAACACACTCTCGCTTCAATCATTATATTCAGTTATCATATCTCGCGTGAGGTCTCTGCATCTGTCCGTTCTACTCCATTGGGCAATGCGAAGGCCTCAGATAGCAAGAACGGACAGACATGTACGGCTCTCGCGCGTTTCTTTTTTATCTTAGTAATTGGCAGTCTCAGTGAGCCGGACTATCTTTTATCTTCATTATGAAACGTATAACATCACTACTCGTAGTCTTGTTCTCAATTATTGTCGCTGAAACTGCATTCAGCGCTAATCCGCCCGACACAAAACTACAAACTACAGCAGAGGGTATGCCTTCTCCGTATTATATGATTGGATCAGACGTAAATGGTAATGCATGGAGATTGGCTCAGGAAGATTGCAGGTTTCAATCTAAAGGTAACGGTATCTACGAATGGAACGGCGAGTACCTCGGCACGGGTTTCAAAATCAATGACGGTACATGGTCCGGTACAAACATCGGTGCAGGTGAGATTTATGAACTCATCATAGGTAAACCATTCCAATATATTAACGACATGGGTAGCGGTAATATCGGTTTTGAAGACTGCATAGGTGTGAAAAATCCTAAAGTGGTTCTTGACATCGAAAACGAAACTATTACAGTTACAGGTGAGAAGGACGGTGAATATGAGTACTTCTTCACCGGTGACTTCAACGATTGGGCTATAGGCGAAGATGGCTTTAAGATGGCTGAAATTAAAGATGGCATATATTCTCTAACTAATGTTGTACTCCCCGAATCTGGTGAGTTTAAGATTGCAAGTTCGGGATGGTTTAAACAGTATGGCGGAATTGAAATAACTCCCGATGTTCTGAGCACAGTTCTCAGTAAAGTTGGTGGTCAGGGTGGATCTGGCACTTTCAAATTATCGCCTGGTGTTTACAATATCTTATTTATCTTAGCAGAGTCCAAAATTGAATTCACGAAAGTTTCCATAACTGTTGATAATCTTCTCGAACAAGGCCTACCCGCCTACCCTATTCCTGATACTCGGGTAACAGGCTATATAGTAGGTTGTATCGATGGCAAGTCAATCAAGGAGGACTGCAATTTCAGCGGTAGCAACTTCGCTACAGCCTCCAACATCCTGTTGGCAGGTTCAAGCACTGAAGATGATTACACCCGATGCATCCCCGTACAGCTTCCCAACGGTGACATCCGTGCTGCTCTCAACCTCGTGGACCACCCCGAGAACCTCGGTCATCAGGTGACTCTCTGCGGCTCTAACGAGAAATACTTCGGGGTGAATGCCATCAAGTCCGTCAGCAAGTATGAGTGGGTAGGTGATGCTCCCGTCGCTGAGGAGAAGAATTATCCCCTGGAGGCTACCGGTTCAGCCGAGAAACCTCTGACTGTAGCTGAGTTTCAGGCTGCCGTCAAGTATGGCACTTCAATCCCCAACACATACCTCAAAGGCGTGATTGTAGGTTATGTACCCGGTTTTTCATTTGATGAGAGTATCATCGGCACACTCGGTTCTGATGTCGCTACTACCAACATCCTTGTTGCAGCCGAGTCCTACCCCTCAACACTCGACGAGTGCGTGCCCGTTCAGCTCCCAGCAGGTGCTGTACGCGACGCCATCAACCTGAAGGATAACCCCGGCAATCTCGGCAAGACCATAACTCTCGTAGGTGTCCACACACCCTACTTCGGTCAGACTGCTCTCAAAGAGGTTTCCGCCTACGCTTTCGGTGATGAGCCAATTGCTCCTGAATTAAGTGGTGTCTATTTTGGTATAACTGCATTTAACCATTTGCCTAAGATTGATAATATAAAATTACTTGATGATTTTAGTAAATATGATTTCTTTTCATTTGTAAATGCGCAAAACATGGATGATTACACTTATCTGTATTATTCAGTAGAGGAAGCAATAGATGAATTGAAAAGACATCGATATCCTTCAGACTTAGCGAATGTCACTCTTATCACTTTCACTGATGGTAATGACGACGGTTCATTGGCAATGAAACCCGATTGGAATGATACTGAATATCAGAGTTATATCAGAAAGCTTATTTCAAATACAAAGATTCAAGGGCATAAGATAGGAGCATATACAATAGGATTAAAAGGTAAAGAAATCCAGTCCCCCCAATTAGAGGATTTGTTTAGGTCTAATCTCAAAGCTTTAGCATCGGAAGATAAAAATGCCACTGAAGTTGAAAACATGAATGAGGTCAACCAAACTCTAAACGAAATAATAGACCAATTGCAAACAACATGGCTAACCCAAAATCTTAAATACAAGATTAATATGCGTGCAACCGGTGACATTATTCGCTTTACATTAGATAAGTCTGCTTACGATATGAACTACAATCCGGAAAATTCCGATATATGGATACAAGGTGAATTTTCTCGCTCCAATCTTAGTTTGAGCAACATTGAATACCATGGACTTACTTGTATAACGGGTAACATTGTACAAGCTGAGCAAATTACTATAAATGGCAAAACAAAATTACAATTTACTTTCTCAGATTTAAGAGATTTACATGGTAATACTTTAAATATAGGCGATATAAACTATTGGCATAGTACTCAAGATAATCCAGGATTATGGATTCCTCACACCCAGGAATCATCCGGTTCAGACGATATAATTACTGAAAACGAGTATACATCAGCAGCTATAATGTTTGTGATGGACTGCTCCTCATCTCTTGGAGAAAAGGATTTTAATGACCTTAAGACCATAGCAAATTCTTTAATTGAGAGACTTGCAACAAAAAAAGAGATTAATGTTAAAGTCAATAGTATAATAATGGACGGCAATTCCAAGGCTCAAGAAGAATATTACAATTTACAGGGAATACGAATTGAAAAACCTTCAAAAGGTATATTTATCTACCGAAAAGGAAATTCTGTTAATAAAATTATTCTATAATTTTATGATTGAGAGAGGGCGTGACGGAGACAAAAATCCGCACGCCCTCTCATATTTATATATCTTACTATCTCTTATATCCGTACAAAGTAAGTTATTACTATCGTCACTCGCGGTAGTAGACGCGCTTCACGCGGGGGGATACGGAGGTCAGTATCTCGTAAGGGATGGTGTCCAGCACATCGGCCAGATGTTGCACTCCTGTCCGCGGACTGAAAATTTCGACCGTGTCACCCTCCTGACAATCTATCCCCGTCACATCTATCATACAGGCGTCCATACATATATTTCCGACAGTGGGAGCCTCCTTACCATTGACCGTAACCTTGATTGCACCGTTGCCGAAGTGACGGTTCATCCCGTCGGCATAACCTATCGGAATTGTCGCGATGCGTGACGGACGCTCCAGGACACCCCGACGACCGTAGCCAATAGTCTCACCCGCCTCACGTTCTCTCAGAGATATTATCACCGTCTTCAGACAAGACACCAGCTCCAACGGTTTCTCCAGAGGTTCGGGCAAGACGCTTACACCATAAAGCCCTATCCCCAGCCGTACATAGTCGTAATGATACTCACGGCCGTAGCGCAATATTCCCGCCGAATTCAGGATATGACGCTTGAAGGGATATCTGCAGACAGACAGCATTCTGCCTGTGCACCGCTCGAACGTGGTAAGCTGACTCTCCGTATAATCGTCCATGTCGAGACAATCCGCAGTAGCGAGATGTGAAAAGACCGTAGCGATTCTGACCTCATCGACATTGTTGATACGCTCCATAAGCGCATCTATTTCCGATTCCACAAATCCCATCCGGTGCATACCGGTATCCAGCTTTATATGTATCGGATAGTTACGTATACCATTGCGTCGCGCCGCCTCTATCACATCGTCAAGCATGGAGAAAGTGTAAATCTCCGGCTCCAGACGGTTGGCAAACATCATCTTGTAGTTGGCCACACGGGGATTCATCACCATTATAGGCATCGTAATACCATTGTTGCGCAAATCCACACCCTCATCCAGAACTGCCACAGCGAGATATGCCGCTCCCGCATCCTGGAGCGTCTTGGCTATCTCATAACTCCCGGCGCCATATCCCGACGCCTTGACCATTGCAATCACACCCACTCCGGAGGGTATCTGCGACCTGAAATAGTTGAAATTGCGGGTCATCGCATCCAGATTGACCTCAAGTACCGTCTCATGCGTACGGGCTTCAAGAACCTCCAGAATACGTCCGAATCCATACTCTGGGGCTCCCTTCAGCAATATGATTTCAGAATGAAAATCGGTTGCGGAACGCGATTTGAGAAAAGCCTCCGTCGTCGGATAAAACTCACACGCCATCACAGGACGCAATCCGTCCCAGCCGACGGTCGGCTCACCCGGCTGTGCGTCAAAGACCTCGCTGTCGGCACACATCTCCTCACCTATTCCGATAAAACGGCGCACACCGCGCAGCTTGAGCATCTCGGCGATTTGACGCAGTCCGGTCCGGCCTCTCCCCTCATGACGGATATCGCTCATGATGACGGTCATCGACTGCGAGGGCATACGGCGACGGGCTATGAAATCGAGTGCCGGACCCAATGAGGAAATATCCGATGTATAGCTGTCATACACAAGGTTGCAACCGTAAGAACCAGAAATGACGTTGAGCCGCGTAGCTATCGGATGAAGACGTGCGAATCCACTGCGAATCACGTCAATATCATAACTGTGAGACAACATAAATGCCAACGCGTTGCACGCATTCTCAACATCCCATCTGTTCCTCCCCCATACCCTCACAGGCTCAGGCTCCCCCTCTGTATATATCAGGAAATGAGAGCCGGAGTCATCTCTTTCAACCTTGAACCGATAATCGGCATCAGCCAACCCCTCCATACTCCATCTCACCAATCGCTGTGCCGGCATCGACGTGCGGACATACTCATCCACTTCACGGTCATCGGCACAATATATAAGTATCTTCGCACCACGGGCCAGCGACACCTTCTCCTCTATCTTTTCCTCACGCGAGGCGAACCCCTCATCATGCTCCTCACCGACATTGGTCAGTATGACCGTGTCGGGCACGATTGTCTCTCGCAATGCCTCCATCTCACCTCTGCGCGACACACCGGCCTCGATGATTGCTATTTCCGTTTCCGGCTCAATCAGCGTCAGCGACAGCGGAACGCCTATACGTGAATTGTAGCTGCGCGGCGAACGTACCACCATCTTCAATGGCTCAAGCAGCTGATACAACCACTCCTTGAGCACCGTCTTGCCGCGGCTGCCGGTGACCGCTATCATCTCACCGGAGAAGATGTCCGGAGTATGGCGAGCCGCATCCCTGAGCGCACGCATTGTGTCCGGAACTTCGATGACCGCCACATCGGGGCGGCTCACGAGCTCCACCGGCAACTCACTCCCCGCATTGACAACAAATGTGCGCACCCCGTGAGCGAAGAGCCACGGAATGTACCTGCAACCGTCATTGGTGTCGGTTGAGAGGGCAAAAAACACCGTACCGCCGGCATCGACCAGCGAACGTGAATCTGTAAGAAATGTGTTCAGACATCTTTCCGCCAATGCCGGATTCGGATTATCGACACCCATCCGGCGGCACAATTGAGCAAGTGACAGCACCATAATTTTGACTGGAATTTAGACAGACATTTTGTAATTGCTTATACAAATTTATACATTTTTTGCCAATTTTTGCTATCTTTGCAGAGCAGATTGACCCGATGGATTGTTATATCAACAAGAGGGGTTAAATCCGCACTTATGATTCACACCTTATATC